>WBUR01000012.1 GCA_008933615.1 bacterium
ATACATGACCACCCCGCCGCCCGTTGTGATCCAGAGATTCCCCAGACGGTCCTGCATGATCCGCTCGGCCGCAAAAGGAGGCAATCCATCGGCGGTGGTATATACTTTTAGGGAGAGTTTCTGAGAAAATAAAATCGACGGACAAAAAAACATGGCCATTAATAAACGTGCGATAAATTTGTGATTTGAAAAAAATGCCATCATAAACGTTGCCTGTTCTGTTCCAGCTTCAGTTTTTTACGTCCTTCGGCCAGCGCCTCGTCATAAAGCGACTCCAGTTTTTTGTTGGCTCCGCGAACGCCATTGATAACATTTTCAGTCCAGTCAAGATATTCCCATCGCCGTTCAAACGGCCAATCTTTCGGAGGCGAATTCGTCACGTCGCGCACATTGCATATTTTGTCGCATATTTTGAGTTGCTTAGCCCGTATACTCTTTAGCGGCGCGCGCTCGATCTGTAGTCTTTTTCTTTCCTTCTTAGACAACCGTTTATCATCCGTCACCTCGAGCACCAGGTCAAGCACATCATTGCCAAAAAGTTTTTTTATCTCATCGGGCGAGGTCTCGGTGTCTTCGATCGTATCGTGCAGCAATGCACCCAAGATAACCACTATATCCCGAACTTCGCCTACATTCCAAAGAAGTTCTGCTACCTGAATGGGGTGATTGATGTACGGCGAAGCCTCGGCGTCTTTTCGCCGCTGATTGCGATGTTTCTCGGCGGAAAACTTCAGCGCCGACAAAATCCTTTCAATGTCTTTTTCATGAAATGCGGTCATATTTCTACGGTTTATTTTTTCTGCTCGCGATCATGGCTGTAAATGAACCTGCTCGAAGATCTTCTGCATTGAGTCCCGAGTGCTGAATCTCTTTTTCCGTAAATGCGCCGCATTGAATCCCTCGGTAAAAAAAATTCAATAAACCCTGCCCGCTCGCCGCATCATCGAACATTTGCCCGCTTAAAGAAGCCTGATTGCCCTTTTCGATGGACGATTTCATCCGCAACGACGCGGCTTCCAGTCCTTCTAAATAGAAATTATACACTGCCGCGTATCGAACGGGCAGATGTCCCGGATGAAGATCCCAGCTTTGATAAAATCCTTGCGATAAAGACCGTTGTACCTGAACAAAATAATTTTTCCAGACGCCATGCACGGCTTCTCTGTTTTCTTTCATTTGTCGAACTGATAATACTTTGCCGCTTGCGCGATGCGGCCCTACGGGAATCTGATGGATAGCCCCATCCGAAAGCCGCACACCTGTTCCGGCTAGAGCAACCTGCATGGCTTGGCGCGCAAAATCGCATGCCGGGTGATCAAGCGTTTGAAAACGAGATGAAATATTTAATCCGGTGGTATAATCGTACGGCCCGAAATGCGCCGATACACATCGGCCTTCACCTGCGGTGACTATATCGGTTAATGGCGATTGACCGTTTGATCCGATAATGACCTGCGGCGATTCGATCATGAATTCCAATTTCAATTTTCCGTCAGGCAGGCGATGCAGTTGTTCAAATGCTCTCAACAACCGAACTAGAGATTTTATTTGTTCAGACGATACAACCTTGGGGAGCGTCACAACAAAATTTTCAGGTAAGCGGCCGCCGCTTTTTTCGAAAAGAGTGGTCAGAAAAATATCGAGCGTGCGAATCGCCCGTTTTTTTGATTCTTCTGAAAATGATTTGATTCGAATTCCAAAAAAAGGCGGTAAAAGATTTTGTTCCATCGCGCTTGCCGTCTCATGGGCTGTGCGCATAGCCTCATGATCTTCTTCCGCGTCGGTGCGATATCCAAATCCGTCCTCAAAGTCAACGCGGTAGTCTTCTATCGGTTGATGAGTCAATTTCTCGATGATTCGATTGTAAACGGTATTGGCAATCCACGCGTTTTTATTTTTGCTTTCAGGTAAAGATCCTTCCTTCTTTAATTTTTTTCTAAGTACCTCCGCCTGCTTTTTTGAAGCCGGTAACTTCTTGTTATCCGGCAGACCTACTGCTCTTGCAAATTCGGCAAAGTTGGCGGCATGAGTATGTATGGCAATTAACGCTAGTTTGCCAAGTTTAGGTATCGTATCCGACTTGAATAAATGCGCGCCGCCGTAAAACGTGTGAACCGGCTGTCTTTCAGTCTTATCACCGGGATAGGTTTGCATAAATTTTTCATTGACCGATTTTAATGAAACCAAAACCTGCTGTTCCGTTTCCGATGAAAGAGAACGGTGAAGATTGGTGTCCGCTATGGCTAACTGTGCCGCTATACGACTCATAAATTATACCTTACATGATCCGCATTGACATTCAACTTATTCCATCACCCACGCAAGCAATGCCATGCGAATAATAATTCCATTCTGCGTCTGACGAAAATAGGCGGCTCGCGGGTCATTGTCAACTTCGGGAGCAATTTCATTTTCACGCGGCAAGGGATGCATGATAATGGCTTGGGGCTGCATTAATTTAAGCGAACCCCCGTCAATAAAATATCGCTTAACGATCTTTGAATATTCTTCATCGGTGCCCGGAAACCGGTCACGTTCTATTCTGTTTACATAAACAACATCCACTTCCGGAAGAACGGCTCGCAGATCTTCTCCCAACGTAAACCAAACATGGTTTTCTTCCAGATGAGATAGAATATCTTCTTTCATCTGCATCGGTTTCGGCGCAATAAAATAGAGTTTCACCCTTTCATATTTTCCGAGCAGATAGGACAGAGAACGCGCAGTTCGGCCATCGGCAAGGTTTCCAACCATGGCAACTTTCAATCCGTCCAGTTTATTCGTTTCCTTATGAATCGTGTAAAGATCCAATAGGCCTTGCGTCGGGTGTTGCCCTCCTTTTCCGTCTCCAGCGTTAATGACAGGAGCGCTTGAAACTTCGGCTGCTCGTTTCGCCCCGCCATTTTGATTATGCCGCAGAACGATCACGTCGCAAAAGTCGTCAATCACGCGGACGGTATCTTCCAGCGAATCCGATGGCGTTGACGAAAAAAATTGAGAAGCGCGTTCCGTAGAAATCACTTTGCCGCCAAGCCGCGCCATGGCGGATTCAAAGGATAATCGTGTGAGTAAACCCGATTCATAGAACAGCGACGCCATGATTTTATTTTCATAATCGCGCGTGCCTCCGCGCCGGAGAATCTTTTCCATGTCGCGCGCGCGATCGAACAATTCCACCAGCATGGGCAGAGTGAATTGTTGTGATTCTATGATGTGCCTCAGTTTCATTGCCGACCTCTTCTTATTGTCAAGTACGATAAATATGCGTGCCTGCTTTTCCATTCACGGCGTCACCCAGAAATTCGGGTTTTGTAATAATCACTTCCTCGCCGCCACGGGAAAGAAAGTCCACAGCCGCTTCCATTTTCGGACCCATGCTTCCCGGAGGAAATTGCCCGCTTTCCAAATATTGTTTTGCCTCTGCAAGCGTTATTCTGTCCAAGGCAATCTGATCAGGCTGCTTAAAATTTAAATATACGCGATCGGTATCGGTTGAGATAATAAATCTTTTCAATTCCAGTTTTCCTGCAAGCAATGCAGATGCCCTGTCTTTGTCGATCACTGCTTCTATGCCGCTGAAATTTCCCTGTTCCTGTATAACGGGTATGCCGCCGCCGCCGACCGCAATAACGATCATCCCGTCATTTACGCAATGTTTGATGGAATCGAGTTCGACAATTTCAATCGGTTTTGGCGAAGGAACCACTCGACGATATCCTCTGGCGGCATCATCCACAATGTGCCAGCCTAGTTCCTGTTTCCGCATTTCGGCGGTTTTTTGGGAAAGAAACGGGCCGATGGGTTTTGTCGGAAACTGAAATGCAGGATCGTCTTTTGATACAACGACCTGAGTAAGAATCGTAACGATAGAATGCGCCACCCCCAACGTATTCATTTCGGTTCGCAATGCGTTTTGTAAAATATACCCGATCTCACCTTGGGTTGAAGCGTCACAGCAATCAAGCGGCAGCGGATAGACTTGAGAAGAGGCCAATTCCGAACGGATAAGCTGCGCGCCGACCTGCGGCCCGTTTCCGTGCGTGATGATCAACGAGTGTCCTTGTTTGATGAGAGCCGCGAGATAGCGACAGGTCGTTCTCGCATTTTCTATTTGCTCGCCGATCAATCCGCTCTGGCCGTGGCGGATAAGTGAATTACCGCCGATGGCTATTAATATGGGTGTGTTCATACAATCGAAAAAAAATTATAATGAATGCAATGGCTCACCGCGAACATAGAAAAAATGAAAAACACATAACAAGAAATTAATAATGGTAAAGTGAAAATGTGATGCAGAGAACCGAAAGTGATAAATGTTGTAAACAAATTGTCCGAAGTAATCTTTTGTTAGAGATTTTTTGTTTTTTGTTTAGTGTTATTCATTAAAATATGCTAGGCGGTTACCCACAAATAATTATCCTTTGACTTCTTTCAGATACATCTTTGGAAATGCCGCATACCACGCCGACGCTTTCACAAGATGTTCCACCGGAATATGTTCCGTCGCCATGTGCGCATAGATTTCATTTCCAGGCCCGAATCCGATACACGGAATACCGTGCATTCCCATCACCGCAACGCCGTTGGTGCTGAATACCCAGCGGCTTACTTGCGGTTTTTCACCGAACAATCCTTCAAACGTTTTGACGCCCGTCTTGAGCGCCGGATGCTCTTCAGGAAGAAGCCATGTCGGATAATATTTTTTGGTAGGATAGGTTAGGCCTTTCCAACTTGGAACAGCATAATCGAGCACGACAACTTCTGCCTCTGCCGCTTTTACGCTTGGAAGATCCTGAATTTCCTTCACGGCAGATTCCAGCGTATCCGTTGCAGCCAACCTGCGATCCAAATGAATGGCAGCAGAATCTGCAACCGCGCAAAGCGACGGCGAGGTAGAACGGAACTCCGCGATCGTCACCGTACCTTTTCCGAGAAACGGTTCTCCTCCGAGGCGTTCGTTCAGTTTTTCAATATCCAACACGATCGGCGCCATTTTATAAACAGCATTCACGCCTCGTTCCGGTGCGGAACCGTGGCACGATACGCCCTTGGTGCGAACTTCAATTTCCATTCGTCCGCGATGACCGCGATACACGGCCAGATTGGTCGGTTCTGTGATCACGACGATCTCGGGACGAATTTTGCCCTCCTTGATAATGTATTGCCAGCAAAGCCCGTCGCAGTCTTCTTCCTGCACGCTGCCGACGACATACAGCGTATAATCGTCTTCAAGACCCAAATCTTTTATGATTTTCCCGCCGTAAACAATCGATGCGAGCGCGCCTTTCATGTCGCATGCTCCGCGGCCGTATATGATACCGTCTTTTTCGTCGCCCTTGAACGGATCCACTTTCCAGTTTTCCGGATTACCCACGTCCACGGTATCAACATGCGCGTCGAGTGCAATAATATGTTTTCCGTGCCCGATGCGCCCGATAATATTTCCCATCGGATCGATCGTTATTTCATCGTAGCGGCATTTTTCCATTTCCGTCTTAATGCGGGCGATTACATTGGCTTCTTGTGAACTCATCGATTTGATCGCGATCAGATCCCGGAGAAACCCCGCAACTGCGCGTTCATTCTTTTTCGCTTCTTCATAGATTTTCTTTAGCATGCATTAAGTCCTTCTTGTTTTGTAGTCATCGCACCTGAATTAAAATTAAATTGCCACAGGTTCACAAATTATAAAAATGATTCATCGTGAATCTGTGGCGATTACATCATCGCATTAAACTCGGTAATCAATTTATCAAACTGAGCAACTTCATCTTCAAACAACTCGCGCCAATATTCCGGTTCCCATTGATCGCGCAATTCTTCCGACGATTTGCCTTGCTGTTCGATCCAGGTAAAATACTTCAGATTATGAATGGTTTTTTTGTCGTAATAAGAAAGTTCTTTGTAGTAATCGATACCCTGATGCATCAAAGGAGCGGCGTGGTCTTTTGCAGCTTCCACGGAAGTGTAAGCTCCCCGCTCCTGTTTCAATTCATCAATACGGGAATGGTACATATCCGCGCCGTCGGTGAAAATGGTCAGGATCACATCATTAGAATTGAATTCAAAATGTTTTGCGGTCTTTATCGCTGAAAGCATATTCGAAACGCTGGAAATGCCCATCAATTTTAGATTTTCCAATTCATCGTTAGTAACTCCCGCTGATTTCAAATATTTTTGTCCTTCAGGTTCATTGAACAACCGAAATACGCGCATACAATCTTCATCGTCAATGGCCGAAACGGTATCCGTATTCCGAACGTTGTGCACCCACGGAATATGCTTATCGCCGATTCCTTCAATACGATGTTCACCAAATCCGTTCATCAACAGGGTCGGGCATTGCAGTGCTTCACTCGCAACGATCTTGAGATTAGGATGAATTTTTTTGAGATAATCTCCGGCGCCGATCGTTCCGGCGGAACCCGTTGCCGAAATATAAGCGGAGGCTCTGCCGTTCTTCACGCCGAGCGCCTGAAATGCTTCTTGCAGCGCGGGGCCGGTAACATTATAATGCCAGATCGGATTGCCGAATTCATCAAACTGATTAAAAATGATATTCAGCGGGTCTTCCCTCAATTCCCAGCATTTGTCGTAAATTTCCTTCACGTTCGACTCCGTTCCGGGTGTCGCAATCACCTCGGCGCCAATCCCTTTCAGCCACGTAAATCGTTCCTTCGACATGCCTTCGGGAAGAATAGCGATCGGCGTACAATCCAGGAGCCTGCAATCGAATGCGCCGCCGCGGCAGTAATTTCCTGTTGACGGCCAAACCGCCTTGTGTACGTCAGGATCAAATTCCCCGCTCACCAACCGCGGAACCAGACAGCCGAACGCAGCGCCGACTTTGTGCGCGCCGGTCGGAAAATATTTTCCAATAATTCCGATGATCCGTGCATTCACGCCAGTTATCGCTTTGGGAATTTCAAAATAGTTTACTCCTCCAAAACCGCCGCTCTTGATATCATTTTTCCAAGTAATGCGGTAAAGATTCAGCGGATTGATGTCCCATAGTCCTATGGATGGAAGTTGTTTCTTGACAGCATCAGGAATCAGATCAGGATTTCGCATTTGGGCAAACGTCGGAATGGTGATGCCGTGTTTCTTGCACCGAGCCGCCGTTTTCTTTGCAATCGCGTGATTTATTTTCTTAATTATCTTCGACATTATTTCTCCATTTTATTTTTTTGAGGACAGATATAGTAACCAGGAACCATTTTTACAAAACATGTTTGCCAACAACCGGAATGAAAAAAAATACTGTCATTCTTGTAAGAATCTTTTTGAATTTAAGGCATTACTGACACCTACATTAGCCAGAAACCCATTTATAAAACACCTGAGCGATAAACAACACTGTCATTCTGTAAGAATCCTTTTAAATTGAATCTCTCACTTTATTCAAAAAAGATTCCTGCAGAATGACATTTACTGCTTGACTAAAATTCACTGACTATGATTACCTTCTCTTGATGTTGTTTTCCAGTAATTGTTTCATTTTCTCAACCGGATTTTGCATGCGTGTCAAAAACATCATCGCCGCAATGACGAACGGCTTATAACCCGCTTCAGCATACGTCGTAAGACGGTATTTTTCAAACACATCTTTTGACACTTCGCCTTCGTCGCAGCTGACGCCGGAAATGTCCGCAGGAAGGCAGTGCATGTACAGCGCTTCGCCTTTTTTTGTTAATTTCATTCTCGGTTCGTCGCATTCCCAGCTCTTGAATTTGGCATTATTCGCCAGGCATTCTTTTTCAAGTTCCTTCAGCCCGGACTTGTCGTTGTTATTCAGCAGAACGGTCCTTCGCTGCATGACATTGAACGGCGCCCATGATTTAGGATATACAATGTCCGCATCTTTGAACGCATCCTCCATCGTGTTGACAATCTCAAACTTTCCGGCGGACTTTGCCGATTGTTTCTTCGCCTGTTCGATCACGTCGGGAATTAAGCCGTATCCCTCCGGATAGGCAAGTGAAACGTCCATGCCGAAGCGCGACATTAGCCCGATAATTCCCTGTGGAACGGACAGCGGTTTCCCGTAACTCGGTGAATACGCCCACGTCATGGCAATCTTCTTTCCCCGCAGATTTTCAAGCGAACCGAAGGTATTCTTTAACTGCATCAGGTCGGCCAGCGCCTGCGTCGGATGATCGATATCGCACTGCAGATTGATAACACTCGGGCGCTGATGAAGAATCCCATGGTCAAATCCTTCCTGGACAGCATCTCCAAATTCCCGCATATATTTATTTCCTTCGCCGAGAAACATGTCGTCACGAATTCCGATCACTTCCGCAAGAAATGAGATCATATTCGCCGTTTCACGAACGGTTTCACCGTGAGCGATCTGGGATTTTTCTTCATCCAGTTCGGACAGTCCCAGTCCCAGCGCATTGGCAGCCGAGGCGTAACTGAAACGCGTGCGAGTCGAATTATCGCGAAAAATGGAAATAGCAAGCCCGGTATCGAATACTCGCAGCGACTTCCCGGCTTTATGCATGTCCTTCAATAATTGCGCGACCGTAAGAACGGCTTTTAATTCCTCTTCCGACCTTTCCCACGTCAAAAGAAAATCTTTACTGAACATATTGGTTTTATAACCGGACAGTGTGTCGAATAACGTCTGAAATTCTTTTTGCATCTTATCCTTCCTTGTTTATTAAACCTAATCTCTCCCGCAGATCACGCTGATCTGCGCAGATAAAATTCTGTGGGCAAATGGAAACATAATGTATTTTCATTTCTAAAAATCGTTTGTATTCAAATTTTATAACCTTGTGCGAACCAAGCCAGCTTCGTGTTGCTTGCCCGATGGCGCGGGAGCGGTGTCTTGTTTAGTAGTCTATCTCAAATTTCTAAATTACTTGCAAAGTCAAGTGTCAGATAACGCTCAACTATACACAAACAACCTTCTGCACCAATCTGCAAAATCCGCGGAAACAAATATTATTTGACTATTGCCTTCGCCGCCGGTGAATCTCTCATCGGTAGTTTGTATCGGCGGATGCCGTCGAATTTATATAAAGCTCCGGCGACCGCTCCGGCAGTGGGAACCAGCCCGATTTCACCGACTCCTTTAGCGCCAAACGGCCCTTCGGATTCATGTTCTTCAATAAGAATTATTTCCGTTTCAGGCATGTCCTTCGCCCGCAATATTCCGAGGGAACGGAATTTGAATGATTCCGGCACTCCGTCTTTTAGTTTTAATTCTTCCGTCAGCGCATAACCCAGTCCCATGTGAATGGAGCCTTCCAGTTGTCCCTCAATGAGTTTCTTGTTTATGACTTTACCCACATCATGCGCTGCAACGAATTTTTTCAGTTTACCCTGCTCATCCAGAATACACACCTGCGTCGCGAAGCCGAACGACATATGCGTGATCGGTTTTTTCGTTTTATCTTCCAGGGCGGTCGTATAGTCGATCACAACTTCTCCGAAATATTTTTTTCCGGCCAATTGCGAAATCGTTTTACCGGCATCTAAATCTTTTTTCATTTCCTGTCCGGCCTTTATCACCGCGCGCCCACCGAGTACCGTTGCGCGCGAAGCCGTCGTCATGCCGCAAGGCGTCGGTTCCGTGGTATCGATATTCACGCGAACTTTTCTCGGGTCGATCCCCGTTACTTCGCTGAAAAACTGAATCATTACCGTACAGAATCCCTGTCCCATTTCTGTAAACCCGGTGTTGATCGTAATGGTTTCATCGGGATGAACCGTAACTACCGCCTGGCCATATTCCGCCATGCCGTTGCCAATGCCGACATTTTTGATCCCGCATCCGATGCCGGCGTATTTAGATGAATAATAAATATCTTTCACGGCCAGCAACGTTTTCTTAATGCCGACTGCGCGTTCAAATACCTGACCCGTACAAAAAGTGTCGCCGACATCGACCACATTGCGCCAGCGCATCTCCCACCCGTCGATACCGACCTTTTCCGCGAGAATATCCATCATTCCTTCCATGGCAAAGGAAGCCTGGTTGGCGCCGAATCCACGCATAGCGCCGCACGGTAGATTATTCGTGTACACCGCCAGCGCTTCGACATCCGAATGTAAAATATTGTAAGGGCCGCATGCATGCCCCGCAGCCCGCTCCAAAACTTTGGTCCCAACGGACGCGTATGCGCCTTTATCGCCGATCATCCGCGCACGAACGGCCGTTAACTTGCCATCGGCATCGCATCCAACGGTGTAAGTCATTTTGATCGGATGGCGCTTGGGATGAAGCCGAATGCTTTCTTCGCGCGTCAACGTAGCTTTCACCGGCGTTTTCGTCAGTATGGCCATCAGCGCAACTTGTCCCTGGATACTGATATCTTCTTTTCCGCCGAAAGCGCCGCCGTTGGTGATCAGCGTGACATTTACTTTTTCTTCCGGTAAATTTAGAAATGATGCAATTTGTTTTCTATCATCAAATACGCCCTGCCCCTGGCTGAGCGCTTCTACAATCCCATCTTTGAGATACGCAATGGAACTTTCCGGCTCAAGAAAGGCGTGCTCGATCATCTGCGTTTCAAAAGTTTTCGTTTCCACGAAAGCAGATGCCTTCAATGCAGAATCTACATCGCCGCGTCTTATGACCGAGTCAGATAATAGATTTGCGTGATCTGCATGAACCTGCACCGCGCCGTGTTTTAACGCTTCTTCGGGATCAAAAATACCCGGTAACATTTCATACTTAAGCTTTATCTGTTCAACGCCTTTGCGCGCCGTTCGCTCGTTGCTCGCAACAACCGCGGCGAGAATATCGCCGATGCAATGCGTAATCTCTCCTTCGGCAATAAATAACGGCCAATCTTTGTAAATGGTTCCCTGCTTGCGCACTCCGGTTACATCCTTTGCTGTTACTATACGCGCAACTCCGGCAAGGCGCTCTGCCGCCGAAGTGTCGATTTTTTCAACTTTGATCCGCGGGTGAGGTGAAAAAAGGAATGCGGCATACTGCATTCCGGGCATCGTCATATCGTCAATATACGGCCGCTCGCCCAAGGCAAACTTCTCGACGTCCATGCGCGGAAGACTTGATCCGATTTTCCCGGAGTAATCCGCTTCAGGTAACGGCTGTCCATTTAATGCTTTTGCCGCAAGGTCGATCGCATCAACTATCTTCACAAATCCCGTGCATCGGCAAATATGATTATTCAGCGCAACGGCGATCTCTTCGCGCGAGGGCGTTGGATTTTTCTGAATAAGGCTTTTCGCCCGCACAACAATTCCGGGAGTACAAAAACCGCATTGTGATCCGGCAGAAAGCGTGAACGCCTTGGCAAAAATGTCCCGCTCCTGTTCAGTAAATCCTTCCAAGGTAAGAACGCTCTTCCCCTGAACATTTTTCGCCGGAACCGCGCATGAAGATACCGCTTTGCCGTCCACGATCACCGTACAGCAGCCGCAAGATCCTTGCGGCGCACAGCCGTTCTTAGGCGAAATCAAACCCGCCTGTTCGCGCAAGACATCCATCAAGGAAATGCCGTCGTCGAGCGTTGCTTCAAATTCTTTTTCGTTTAATGTAAATTTCATAGCATTCATAATTTGGATCTATTCCTGTAAAATGATTTTTCCCACAGTTAACATAAATGTTCGCAGATACAATTTCTGCGTGAATCTGCGAGCGATGAATTTTATTTCTTAACTCACTATCCTGCATTCACAAAATGAACACGGTCTGTATTCAACATTCCAATCAATAACGTTTTCATCACAAAATAGTATCTCAAATCGATGACCGAATTGACCGAACCAGAGGCGTCGAGCACGTCGTTCGTTTCATAATCCAGACTCACCAGCGCCGAATGATTCCTAAAAATCGTTTGGCGGCTATTGCGGTCACGATGTAATTCAAATTCCTGATCTTTAAACCGTCCGAAAAGAATTACTTTTGTTTTGTCGGATTGCAAAACAAAACCGCTGTACGTAGGCCATTTTTTGTAGGCTTCCAAGGAACCGAAAAATCTAGGCTTTTCAATATAAGGGCCGCCGTCTTCAGGGCAAAACACGTCGCAATTGCCGCATTCATTGCACGCATCCGCATAATTTCCGATCTGGTGCTTTTCTTTTATCGCGAACGATCCGCCGGCGATCTTCTTCCAGCCTTGCGCACTAATTTCGATATGATTATAGTCAACTTCAATCGGTTCGATCTCAAAATAAAAATTGGCGTCGTTCGGACAGACCGGAATACATTTATCACAACTGATGCAATCAAATAAATGTAAACTGCTGCCGATCTTTTTTGGTAATTTATGATTTGCAGAAAAATGATACCGTGGATTCGATATACTTTTTTCCAATAACAGCCCTGTGTTGTGAAGAACGGAAGATGGCCTGGTGATTTCCGTACAGCCGGATTGTTTTGCTGTCAAAACTATGAATTCGTCAACGGACTTCGCGCCAAGTGATTTCATTGCTTTCTCAAGATTCGTCAAATAATTCGGCAATCTTCCGTATCCTCCAGGCCGCAGCAGATCCGTGCAGGCCGTTACCGGAACAAGTCCTATCGATACGCAATCCGCAAAATTATTCGCGTCAACTCCGGCTGAAAAGGAGATCGGGAAATCGGCGCCAAATTCTTTTCGCCAGTCATTGACCAGCGAAAGATGCAGGACGTGGAGCGGCTGGCCCGAAAGATACTGAACTTTGTCCTTCAGGAATTTTCCCTGATTCAGGACTTCCAGCGTATTGCCGAATTTCACACCCACAGTTTTTCCGTTTTTCTTACCGATATTCTGCAGCCGTTTCACTACGGCAACGGCATCTTTGAATTGGATATTCAGTTCATACGCTTTTGGATTCACGGAAACATTCGTGTAACCGAGTTTTTCATGCAGTAAATGTTCAAGGCGGGCCTGGCCGAGCATCGGAGGGTTCATCTTGATAACGACGTGAAATCCCATGTCGCCGAGCAGAAATTCACAGATACGCTCGATCTCATCGGCCGGCGTTCCGTGAAACGTTGACAATGTGATGCTGTCCGATATCTTTTTCCGGAATGGCAGGTCGCGGTATTGCTTGAACTCATCCGGAATTTCATTTCGAAATTCCTCAATAAGAACTGACGCATCTTTCATTCCGTTAAGCCAAGAACGAATCTGAGGTGACTGGATTCCGGCTAGGTCGTAGCCGACGCTCACATCGAAGATGGTATTAAATTGCGATGAACGGTATTTCGAATCCGGCGCTTCTAAGAATAACCAGTGTTTTAAAATATCGACCATCATGACCGCCTTGACATATTCTCTCGCAGATTCATCAAGGCGCAATTCCTGCGACCATTCCGTATTGTAGCCGATCGTCGCCATATCGATGCACGGGCGCGTGATGTCAAGTTGGTCTTTGATCTGAACGGTTTTTAATTCGATAATTCTTGAACCGGCCAACCATGCAAGAGCGATATTCTGAGTGAGTTGAGTGTGGGGCCCGGCGGCGGGGCCGACGGGATTGGCGGCTGGATTTCCGCACGATGTTACCGCGAGATTTTCATCGGCCGTCGGAGAGTAAAATTTCCGCAACGGCAGATCGAAGATCGTTTGGGCCTTCGTGTATTCGTAATACATTCTCCGCAAAAGCGTATTGAATGGAATGGGTACGAGTTCTGCCATTAGGTGTTATCCTCTCTACGGTCTTTCATGGGACCGTCTCCATCATTTTGATCCACATTTTTTTTGATTTTTGAGCGGCCGTTGAATAGATGCTTTCGAGATCGATGCCCGGGATCGTACGGTTTTTCATAACCCATTTCCCTCCAACCATTACGGACTCGATGTTTGCCGAACGCATTCCGAATAAATAATGCCCGAAGATGTTTTCCTGCGACATAGGCGTCGGCGCTACGTAATCCGATACAATAAGGTCGGCATTGGAATTCTTAGCCAGAGTTCCAAACGGCGAACCGAAAATCTCCGAAATACAGCGCTGTCCGCCGGAAATAAGTTGGGCTAAATCAATCGGCTGTTTTTGTAGTGAATCTTGACGTTTGAAAAACGCGATTTTCGCTTCTTCGAGCATATCCGAAGGAAAACCGTCCGTCCCGATCATTCCTCGGTTCTTAAATTGGTGAATCGGCGCAACGCCTACTTTATTATTCATATTCGAACGAGGATTGTTCGCAAGCCAAGCTTGAGACTTATTGAGCTTAGTATAATCCTTTTGTGAAAGATGAATGCAGTGGGCAAGAATAGATTTTTTTGTAATCATATTCTTTCGGGAAAGCCTGTCAATGATACTGCATCCGTATTTCTTTTTTGCGTCGGCCACGTCGCACAGATCTTCCGCAACGTGAATGTGAACGCCTGTTTTGTACGTCTCCGCTAGTTCGGCGCAAAGCGACAGCGATTCATCATTCAGCGTAAATGAAGCGTGTGCGCCGACAAGTCCGCGGAAATGTGAATTTTTGCCGTTTGCATTTATAAAATTTTCGTTCTCCGAAATGCCTTCGTCACGCTGTTTCTTGCCGCCGCGGTCAGTTACTTCATAGCATAACACGCCGCGCAGTCCAACCTTCGCCATCGCTTCTTTAATAATGTCCAACGAACCCTTGATCGCATTCGGCGACGCGTGGTGATCGATCATGGCGGTTGTTCCGCACTGAACTGCCTCAATCGCGCCAACCAGCGCGCTGTAATAGATCGTTTCTTCATCCAGCGCACGGTCCAATTTCCACCAGATTTTTTTTAAGACCTCTAGAAAATTCTTAGGAGGCGTCTTCGGCATCGGCATACCGCGGGAAAGTGAAGAATACAAGTGCGTGTGGGCATTTACCATTCCCGGTAAGACGATCTTTCCACGCAGGTCAATAACATCTTCGCCCGGATGCGGCAAGAGATTTTTTCCTTTTTCTAAAATCAAACCGTTATCGATTCGCAGGTCGATCATTTCTATAGAACCCGGAAAAAAGGTAACCGCCGTAGTGTTTTTTAAAAGTGTTTTTGTCACAACTCAACTCACTTAATTTTCCCGCGGATGCTGCAAATATACGCAGAGAAAATATCTGCGCAAATCTGTGAAATCTGCGGGAGATGCATTCATAATTATTTTATTCCACGTGATGAAAGAACCGTCGTCAGCGCCTCGATCGTTGGTCGCAGCGTAATCGGCTCCCCGGCCGCTTGTTTTGCAGATTGAATATCTTTGAGCCCGTTTCCGGTTACCATAACTAATGCAGTTTCATTCGGTTTTATAATTTTCTTTTCCAACGCACGCTTTAATCCGGCTGTGGAGGTGACGCCGGCCGGTTCGCCAAAAACTCCTCCGAGTCGAGCTGTAGATTTCATTGCTTCAAGAATCTCATCATCGGAAACGGTGATCATATCCCCGCGCGACAGTTTGATCTGCTGAATGGCTCTGCGCCAGTTGCGCGGAGTTCCCACGGCTATACTGTCCGCAATCGTATTGGTTTCAGTAGGAACAAGATCGTTGCCGGATATAAATGCATCTACGATCGCCCGCGCACCTTCTGCCTGAACCCCCAAGAGACGCGGAACGCGGTCGATAAATCCAAGACGTTTCATCTCCTGCAGTCCTTTACCGATTCCTCCGATGGTACATCCATCACCAACCGAAACTACCACCCAATCCGGCAGATCATCAATGCATTGTTCGGCTATTTCTAATCCTGCGGTTTTCTTCCCTTCAACTAAAAATGGATTCGTTCCGCTGTTTCGATTATACCAGCCAAACTTCTCACATCCTGCACGGCAAAGATCGAACGCGTTTTCATACGACCCTTCAACTTTTAAAACCGTTGCTCCAAAAATAAGAAGCTGGGTCACTTTCGGTTCAGGCGCGCGCTGCGGAACAAAGATAAAACTTTTCAAGCCGACCGCGGCAGAAAGCCCGGCAAGCGACGACGCGGCATTGCCCGTGGATGCGCAGGCGATGGTATCGAATCCAAATTCGATTGCTTTTAACACGCCGACCGAACTGGCGCGATCTTTAAACGAACTGGTCGGGTTTCGTCCATCGTCTTTCACCAATAATTTTTTTATTCCAAGATGCGAAGCAAGTCGCGGGGCATCATACACCGGCGTCCAGCCTACATACAAATGCGGTAATGGAATCTGGGCCGGAATAGGAAGCAGTTCTTTATAGCGCCAATGATCAAGTTTTCGCGACTGAATAACGGCCGGCGTAAAATATTTTTTAATTGAATCGTAATCGTATTGTATATCGAGGATTCCGTCAATCCCGCACTGCGGGCAGGTTTGAACGTTCCCATACTTGGATGCCGATCCGCATTTGAGACATCTTTGCCCAGTCACAAACGGAGGCGCGGTAAATTTACTTTCTTTGGAATCCAAATGATCTTTATTCATTAGAAAATGTAAGAATATTCCTGGATTAGTTCAACGCGATAAATTTCATTGAGATTTCGTGTGAGAGGCGTCCGTATTACGTTTCATGATGCGCGTCCAGAAGCGCTTTGATCTTTGTCATGAGAATATCTACGCCAACTTTGTTCTCCACACCGTGCGGAATGATGATATCGGCATAACGCTTCGACGGTTCGACAAATTGCAAGTGCATCGGCATGACAAATCGTTCATACTGTTCTAAAACCGAATCCAATGTCCGAGCCCGCTCTTTAATATCGCGTTTCAGTCTGCGAATAAGACGCACATCGGCATCGGTGTCGATATAAACTTTAATATCCATGAGATCGCGTAATTTTTGATTTTCAAGAATAAGTATACCCTCCAATAAGATCACCTTATGCGGCTCGATCAATAGCGTTTCTTGCCGTCGCGAGTGGGTTTTGTGATCGTAGGTCGGGATTTCAACGGACTGCCGATTCACAGCCATCTTCAACTGCTCGATCAAAAGATCGTTGTCGAACGCATCAGGATGATCAAAATTAAAATTGAGGCGTTTTTCGAACGGAATATGCGCAAGGTCTTTATAGTAGGAATCCTGCGCTATAATGACGACCTGATTTTGTCCACCGAACGCGTTGAGAATTTCCGTCGATACGGACGTTTTGCCGGAAGCGGTTCCGCCTGCAATGCCAATGAGAATCTGTTTCTGTTTCATGTGTTTATTCCCGCTTTCAAAAACGGGTTAGGGGGTTGTATTGAATTAATTACTGAGTCATTTCTGAACGTTAAACTTTGCTTTTTCTAATTTTTTCAGCGGCTAGCAATATCACTTCATTCGTTGCGGGCAAAGAAAATTCCGGTTCTATTTTGTGATCGCCAACTGCTGAAACCGCATCTTTAATGGCTAACCAGCATGACAAACCTAACATGAAAGGCGGCTCCGCAACCGCTTTACTGGAATGGATCGTATTTTGATTTGGAACATTTTTTAAAAGCGCGACGCGAAAATCTTTTGGAATATCCTGTACATTCGGAATCTTGTAGGTATCCGGCGAGTGCGTCAGCAGATTACCTTTGGAATCCCATTTAATTTCTTCCGTCGTGCACCAGCCGACGCCTTGAATATACCCGCCTTCAACTTGTCCGATATCAATTCCCTCATTGATCGAATCGCCGACATCGTGCAGAATATCCGCTCTCAGAATTTGATGCGCCCCGGTAAGCGTATCCACCAAAACTTCTGTGACGCACATACCGAAAGCATAATAATGGAATGGCCGTCCTTGTCCTTTTTCGCGGTCAAACCAGACATTCGGCGTTCGGTAATATCCTGTCGCGCTCAAGCTGATTTGTTTCATAACGGCTATGGGCATGAGTTCACCAAAAACAATTTTTCTTTTAACATGCCGCATATCGGAAACTGAATTCTCTTCAAAAACAATGTCCTCAGGAACGGTTTTTACTTCGAGCGCTTGTTCGTTAAAATGATCTGCCGCAACTTTTGCGAGACGATACTTCAATTGATCAATCGCGTTTTTAACGGCCATACCGTTGAGGTCAGTTCCTGCAGACGCGGCCGTTGCCGGCGCATTGGGTACTTTGGATGTGTTGGTAGGACTTACTTTCACAGTGTCGGCTGGAACGCCAAATTCTTTCGCAGCAATTTGTTGAATTTTCGTATGCAAGCCTTGCCCCATTTCTGTACCGCCGTGATTCACAAGAATGGTTCCGTCTTTGTAAATATTGACCAAAGCGCCGGCCTGATTTAAAAATGAAGTGGTGAATGATATTCCAAATTTTACCGGCGTGATCGTCAGTCCTTTTTTATAAAATTCGTTTTTCGAATTAAATTCATCCGCCGCTTTTCGCCGCTTTTCATAATCCGACGTTTTGATTAACTGGTCATAGATCAGGAACAGATTATTTTTTTCAACTTCTTCGCCGTAATGCGTGACGTTGTGCTTCTGGAGTCCGTAGAAATTAAGCTTCCGAATATCCGCCGGATCTTTTTTAAGATAACGGGCGATGCGGTCGACGATCGTTTCCATTCCGGCCATACCCTGCGGGCCGCCGAATCCGCGGAAAGCCGTATTGGAAGGCAAATTGGTTTTCCACGCACGTCCGATCACCTGCATATGTGGAATGTAATACGCATTATCCGCATGCAGCATGGCGCGTTCGAGGATCGCAAATGAAAGGTCGGTTGCCGCGCCGCCGTCGGAATTCAGCTCAACTTTCACTGCTTGAATTTTCCCATCAGAATCAAATCCGGCTTCATATCGGATTAAGAACCGATGCCGTTTGCCTGTGATTTTTTGATCGTCGTCTCTGAACAACTTTATTTTGACCGGCCGTTGTGTCGCATAACAAAGGAGCGCGGTCCACGCGGCAGTGTGATTTCCCTGCGTTTCTTTTCCGCCGAATGCCCCGCCCATTCGCCGAACTTCCACTTCCACTTCATTTTTAGGAATGCCCAGCACTTCCGCAATGATCGCCTGCGTTTCGGAAGGATGCTGTGTGGAACTAAACACCGTCATTTCTTTCTCTTCGCCCGGAATGCACAAGCAGGACTGCGTTTCAAGGTACCAATGTTCCTGCGCTCCGGTTCGTAATTCCCCGCTGATCACATGTTGCGATTCCTTTAATCCTTTTTCAACTTCTCCACGTTCAATTTTCCGCGGCGGGCCAAGAAGACTTTTTGCAGCCATTGCCTGTTCTATATCCAGTATCGCTTCAAGCGGCTCATATTCTATTTTGATCAATTTTTCCGCTTCAAAGCATATTTCTTCCGTCTCGCCGGCTATCAAAAAAATCGCCTGGCCGATAAAAGTTACTTCATCAACAGCAAGGCATAGTTCATCATGAACTACCGGCCCCATTTGATTTTGCCCGGGAATATCTTTGTGGCATAAAACGGCATACACGCCCGGAATTTTTTTTGCATCGGTGAGATCAAATGATTTTATTCTTGCATGGGCATACGAACTGTATACGACGCGACCTATCAGCAAACGTTCATCCGCAAGTATATCATCCACATACACCGATTCTCCGGTGACGTGTTTAATGGCGCTATCGTGAACGATCTGTGAATTCATAATACAAGTTAATAGTGAGTTGTGGCTATTTTGTTCTTACTCGATTCGTTGTTTTCAAAATAGAGAATAGCATCTTGCAAATTTCCTGACAATCTCTATTGATGGAGTCAAATGATGTTTTATCAATGTATTCTGTTTCAAACAAGAGTTGAAGCCAGTATTCGGTTTCTTTCGCTTCCTTGAATGCAATAGATACCTTTGCGGAGAATTCAGCTTTCGAAATAGCGCCGTTTGCTTCAGAAAGATTAGCTCCGATGGATGTCCCGCTTTTAAGTATTTGTTTTGAAAGAACAAATTCCTTCTTCTTCGATATTAGAAATTTATAAAGATTGACAATTCGAATCGAAAACTGAAACGCTTTTTCATAAACTTTACTTTGAGCCATTATTCACTTCTCACTATTCACTGTGTATCGCTCCAAAACTTCAACAACAGATTTCTCGCTGCGACTCTGCGAAACTCCTCTCCCGCTCGCGCATCGGATATCGGACGAAATTCCAGGTCAATTAAATTCATCGCAGCTTCTGCATTTTCCCGATTCCATATCCTGCCTGTCAGGAATTTTTCTGTTTTCCCCGCCCTCTGCGTTTTTTCAGCCATGCCGCCATAAACTAATTTGATATTTTGCACTTCTCGGTTAGCACTCAATTCCAGCCGGAAAGCGCCGCTCACAGTGGAAATATCGAGATCTTTCCGTTTAGAAATCTTATACGATTTGACTATCGTACCGTTTTTTAACTTCGGGATTTTCACTGCAGTAATGATCTCTTCTGTCATCCGCACCGTCTTACGATAACCTTTTACATATATATCGAGATCAACTTTTCGTTTGCCATGAATACTCTCCAGAATGACCTTGGCATTATAAGCCATCAATACAGGTAACGTGTCGCCAATGGGTGAGGCGGAACCAAGATTGCCTCCGAAAGTAGCAAGGTTGCGAATTTGTGGCGAGCCGAAAACGGATAACATATTGTGCAAAGCCGGAAAAACATTTTTTACTTTTGCCAAAACCCGATTCAGCGGAACTCCGGCGCCTACGATCATTTTTTCATCGTCCTCTATAATATCTTTCAGATCGGAAATCGCAGATAAATCGATGACCTCCTCGAGAAGTTCGTGCTTCTTAGTTACGCGAAGTGCGATATCGGTTGCGCCGGTAATAAAAATGGCTTTAGGGTGCTCTACTTTCAACAGCATCGCTTCGGATAATGTTGTTGGCCTAAAATATTTTTGCCGGGATGTTTGAATGTCAAGTGATTCGGAATTGATTTTCTTAAGTTGATCAAGAACGGATTCTTCTTCATCAGTGAACCGATCCAAGCCGTTGTGAACACAGGCCTCCGCAGTCGCTTCCACGATCGGGCGATAACCCGTGCATCGGCAGAGATTTCCGGTAAGCGCATCATCGATCGCCTCACGCGTAGGATGAAAATCATTTTTATACAGCGCGAACATGGCCATGATAATTCCCGGCGTGCAGTAACCGCATTGGGCGCCGAATTTCTGCACCATCGATTCCTGAACTGGATGCAGGCCGCATTGCGTTTCGCTTAAGTCTTCAACAGTGATCAGCCATTTTCCGTGAATCATGGGCAGAAAAACAAGGCAGGAGTCTATAGGCGTATACATCATTTTACCGTTTTCGTCCGGCTCCGCAACCACGACCGTGCACGCACCGCAATCGCCTTCCGCGCAGCCTTCTTTGGTGCCTTTATGATCGGGTAAACTGCGGAGGTAGTTAAGAACCGTCGTGGTAGGACGGAGATGTTTGTCTCGCTCAAAATCTATTTCAACGATCTTGCCGTCGAGAATAAATGAAATTGGTGAAGACATAAGTTTATCCTGCAAAGGAATACAGTATTCTATCCCATATTTATCATTAGTCATTATTCATTACAAACTACATGCTCCTTCTATACTGTCCACCAACCTGGTACAGCGCGCCGCTGATCTGCCCGAGTGAACAGCTCTTGACCGTCTCCATCAATTCTGCGAAAATATTTCCGTTTTGCAATGCGGTATGGCTCAGAGATTGAAGTCTTTTTGCGCACTCTTTATCATTGGCTTTCCAAAAACTCTTCAAGTTGATAATCTGCGCTTCTTTTTCTTCTTTGGTGGAACGGATCAATTCCGTTTGATGCGGCGTTTGATCGGGATTCTGGTTCAGAAATGTATTCACACCGACGATAGGCAATGCGCCGGTATGTTTCAGGCTTTCATAGAGTAATGATTCTTCCTGGATTTTATTGCGCTGATACATGGTTTCCATCGCACCCAAAACGCCTCCGCGTTCTGAAACACGGTCAAATTCCGTCAGTATCGCTTCCTCCACCAGGTCGGTTAATTCTTCGATGATGAACGATCCCTGCAAGACATTCTCGTTTTTCGCTAGCCCGAGTTCTTTATTGATGATCAATTGTATTGCCATCGCGCGGCGTACGGACTCTTCCGTCGGGGTCGTGATCGCTTCATCGTACGCATTAGTATGAAGCGAATTGCAATTATCATAAATCGCCATCAGCGCCTGCAGCGTCGTGCGGATATCGTTAAAACTAATTTCCATCGCGTGTAAACTTCTGCCGGAAGTTTGAATATGATATTTTAGTTTTTGTGAACGGTCGTTGGCTTTGTATTTATATTTCAGCGCAACCGACCATATCCTGCGCGCAACACGTCCGATCACGGAATATTCCGGGTCAAGCCCATTGGAAAAGAAAAACGACAGATTCGGCGCGAAATCGTCGACGTTCATTCCGCGCGATAAATAATATTCCAGATAAGTAAAACCATTGCCCAGCGTCAGCGCCGCCTGCGTGATCGGATTGGCGCCGGCTTCTGCGATATGATAACCGGAAATACTGACGGAATAATGATTCCTTATTTTTTTCTTTACATAGTATTCCTGCATATCGCCCATCATCTTCAGCGCGAATTCCGTTGAGAATATGCAGGTGTTCTGCGCCTGATCTTCTTTTAATATGTCGGCTTGAACGGTTCCGCGCACCACGCTCAGCGTATGCGTTTTGATTTTCTTATACGTCTCTTTGTCAACTAATTGATCCCCCGTGATTCCGAGCGTACTATAACCGAAAAGCACACCGTCATATTTGATCGCTTTTTCATAGTGCGGATGGGAATGATCGACTTTCGGTTTCTTCAGTTTATCTGCCTGTCCGTGCTCTCTTAGATATTTTTCAATCTGCTGATCGATCGCCGTGTTAAAAAACATGGCAAGTATCATCGGCGCAGGCCCGTTGATTGTCATGGAAACGGACGTGTTGGGATCGCAGAGATCAAATCCGGCGTATAATTTTTTCATATCGTCCAGCGTGCAAATGGATACGCCGGAATTTCCGATCTTGCCGTAAATATCCGGACGATAATCCGGGTCTTCTCCGTAGAGCGTAACAGAATCAAAAGCCGTTGACAGCCGAACAAATGCCTGATCTTTTGAAAGATAATGAAACCGGCGATTCGTCCGCTCCGGCGTTCCTTCACCGGCAAACATCCGTGTAGGATCTTCACTGCTGCGCTTGAACGGAAATACGCCTGCAGTATATGGAAATTCTCCCGGAACGTTTTCTTTCATGATCCACTTCAGCAGATCGCCCCAATCCTGATACGATGGCAGCGAGACTTTTGGAATACGCGTTCCGGAAAGCGATAAAGTCGAAAGTTCGTTAACAATCTCCTTGTCCCTGACTTTCGTAACCATCTTGTCCTGCGCATACAGTTTCTTGAAATGATCCCACTCCTTCAGGCGTTTCTTAAATTCGGGCCTGAGACGGATATTCAGATTCTCGATCATCTGGTCGATAGCATGAATTACATCGCCTGCATTCGAGATTTTGTCAAAGGTGATTTTCGAAGTCCCTTCCTCCGCGCCGCCTAATTCAAACGATTTTAATTGTCCTCCCGCGAAAGCATCCTGATTCTTAAAAATTTCTTTCGTGCCCTTTAATTGATATAGTTTCCGCGCAATATCCGACTGCTCCAATACAAATTGTCCGTATGCGCGCGCCGTATCCGTGATCTCGCTGAGATAACGCGTTCGCGCCGGCGGAATAATATATTTCTTTTCGCTCATTTCCTGCGTGAGTACCATCGACGATGTCCAGTCTATTTTCACTTTTTCCTTAATCGCGCCAATGAGATGCATATACAGCATATTGACGCCGGGATCGTTGAACTGGCTCGCTATAGTTCCAAATATCGGAAGCGCGTCGTCTCCGGCTTCAAATAATTTGCGGCTGCGTTTGTATTGTTTACGTACATCACGCAATGCGTCGAGCGAACCGCGTTTATCAAATTTGTTGAGAACGACGATATCTGCAAAATCGATCATATCGATTTTTTCCAATTGCGTCGCCGCACCAAAATCTGAGGTCATCACGTACATGGACACATCGACCAGATCAACAATTTCCGAATCCGACTGCCCGATGCCCGCCGTTTCCACAATGACCAGGTCAAACGCCGCCGCTTTTGTGATCTCGATCGCTTCCTGAATGGCTTTGCTCAAGGCTAAATGAGATTGACGCGTGGCAAGACTGCGCATGTATACGCGAGAATGTACGATGGAATTCATCCGGATACGGTCACCGAGCAAAGCGCCGCCCGTCTTACGTTTCGACGGATCAACGGAAATGATCGCTACCGTCTTATCTGAAAAATCGTTGATGAACCGGCGAACGAGTTCATCCGTGAGCGAACTCTTTCCCGCACCGCCTGTACCGGTAATGCCAAGCACCGGAATGATTTTGCTGACTTTGATCTTATCTATTTTTTTTCTCAGATCGGTCAGTGTGCCGTTACGCGAGCCCTCGACAATTTCCTCAGCATAAGTGATCAATTGCGCTATCGCCTTTGGATCTTTCTTAGACAAACCTTCCACTTGCCCGTTGAGATGATCGATAGTGGAAAAATCGGTTTTGCGTAGCATGTCGTTGATCATACCTTGCAATCCCATATTACGCCCGTCTTCCGGGGAATAAATTTTTTCAACGCCGTAAGCTTCGAGTTCGCTGACCTCCTCCGGCACGATGACCCCGCCGCCGCCGCCGA
Source organism: bacterium (assembly GCA_008933615.1). Classification (NCBI taxonomy): domain Bacteria; species bacterium. The sequence goes on from WBUR01000012.1 coordinate 24,485, forward strand.
ATATCTTGATATGCTGCGCGCCTTTCTGATTGAGCAAGTCCCGCATATATTTAAAATATTCGACATGGCCGCCTTGGTACGAACTGATCGCAATCGCCTGCGCGTCTTCCTGAATGGCGGTATTCACCACGTCTTCAGCCGAGCGGTTATGGCCGAGGTGAATGACCTCCGCTCCCGACGCCTGTAAAATGCGCCGCATCACATTGATCGACGCATCGTGTCCGTCGAACAAGCTCGCCGCGGTGACAAAACGAATCTTATGTTTAGGTTTATAGACTTCAGTTTCCACGTTTTATCCTTTTCAATTTATAATTCATAATTTCAAATGTTCCCGATTATCAATCTTCTATTACGTATCGTTCCACAGGCTTTCTGAATAAAAACACTAACAAAGCGCCAAAGACAAATCCGCCGAAATGTGCCCACCACGCGACCCCGCCGGTATGTGCCTCTGCCCCGAGCGCCATCGTTCCTTGAAAAAACTGCAGCAATATCCAAAAACCTAAAAAGAAATACGCCGGAATTTCAATGATCTGAATAAAAATAAATATCGGGAGTAAGGTCACTACGCGCGCCTTTGGATACAAAACAATATACGCACCCATGACTCCTGCAATCGCGCCGCTCGCGCCCACCGTCGGGATGGGCGAATCGGAATTTAGATAAATGTGTGTAAATCCCGCTCCTAAACCGCAGAGAACGTAAAATAACAAAAACTTTTTGTGGCCCATTCGGTCTTCCACATTGTCGCCGAAAATCCACAGATACCACATATTGCTTATCACATGCATCCAGCCGCCATGGAGGAACATAGAAGATACCAAAGGGCCGAATCGGCCGAGATAGTCAGCCGGTTGGTGCTGCGCCATCCAGAAATATTTGGCCGGAATGATTCCTAAAACACTAAACAAAACACCTATATCTGATCCCAAAAACCATTCAAAAATGAAGACGGCTCCATTGATGATCATCAATGTAACAGTGACAACGGGAAACGTAGAAGATGGAACGGTATCTCGGAGTGGAATCATTAATTATAGTATTGTTTTAGATTCATCAATTCCCTCTTGTTCCGACTTTGATAAGGTGGTTATAGGGATTGTTTTGTTTTCTCAGCAAAAAATTTATGCGCTTGCTGAGCAGTTGCAGACATTCTAAATGTATAAATTCTGATGGGTTTTTCCAATGACTTTCTCAATACTTATCCCACTTCACCAAGCCCCAATTTATCGTAATATTCTTTCATGAATTTTTTTCGAATGAACGCGTTTTCCGTGCTCCGCAACTGTGGATCGTTTTTGACAAGATCGAACGCCGCTTGGCGGGCCTTTTTCATCAGTTCCTGATCGAACAAAATATGCGCCATTTTAAGTTCAGGCAGTCCGGATTGTTTGGTTCCAAAAAACTCTCCCGGCCCGCGCAACTTAAGGTCCTCTTCCGCGATCTTGAACCCGTCGTTCGTTTCTTCCATGACTTTTATTCGCGCCAAGCTCTCTTCTATCAGCCCGTCCTTGGCCAACATCAATACGCAGTACGACTGTTCGCCGCCTCGGCCCACGCGCCCGCGCAACTGGTGCAGTTGCGTCAGTCCAAATCGTTCCGCATGTTCGATCAGCATGATCGTCGCGTTGGGAATATTTACGCCAACTTCGATCACGGTAGTGCTAACCAGAATGTAAATTTCATGGTTTTTGAATTGCGACATCACGTTTTGTTTTTCAGGACTTTTCATTTTTCCGTGCAGGAGTCCAAGTCGCAGATCGGGAAATATTTTTTTGGATAAATATTCAAAAGCTTCCGTTGCCGCCTTCAGATCGGATTTTTCCGATTCTTCAATGAGCGGATAAACGATGTAACATTGCCGCCCTTTTTTGATTTCGGTGCGAATAAATTCGTAGATTTTTTTCCGCGCGTCCTCTTTACGGGAAACCGTTTTGATAGGTTTTCGGCCGATGGGTAATTCTGCTATAACAGAAATATCAAGATCGCCGTACACTGCCATCGCCAACGTGCGTGGGATCGGCGTTGCCGTCATAACCAAAACGTCCGGGTAAATTCTTTGTGCAACTGCCTTCTGCCTGATCTCCGCTCTTTGCATGACGCCGAAACGATGCTGTTCATCAATAACAATGAGTCCTAATCTCTTGAATTCGACCTGCTCCTGAAAAATCGCATGCGTTCCGATCACAATATCCGTCTGATGATTTTGAATGTCCGAGAGTATTTTTTCACGATCGCTTTTTTTCTGTCCTCCTTTAAGCAAACTGACGCGGATATTCATACTCCATAAATATTCTTGAATAACATAATAATGCTGTTCGGCCAGAATTTCCGTCGGCGCCATAAACGCAGTTTGATATCCGTTCTCCACGGCAATCAGAATAGCGAGCAATGCCACGATAGTTTTGCCGCTGCCGACGTCACCCTGAATCAAACGGTTCATACAATGCGGCGACTGCATGTCGGCGTGAATCTCCCGCAGAACTTTTTTCTGATCTGCGGTAAGCTGAAACGGTAATTTTGAAATCAACTCTTTCGTTTTGTCGCCCACTTTAGAAAAAACTATTCCTTTTTGCGCCGATGTGATCCTCTTCTTTCGATAAGCCATCATCAATTGAAGATAAAAAAGTTCTTCAAATTTTATCCGCTCTTGCGCTTTTTCTAAATTGTCCATCGACAGAGGAAAATGGATTTGACTATACGTAGCCTGAATCGACAGCAATTTATTTCTTTCCACGATAGGCCGAGGCAAGGTTTCTTCCAATGTATCCGTCATCGGCAAAAGCGGCTTGATCAGTCTGCGGAAACCGCGGCTGTCAAACCATTTTTTGCGCAGCGCCTCGCCGGAAGGGTAAACCGGAATGATCGACCCGGTATGCAGGAAGTTATTCTCTTCTTCATCTTCCAATCGGTCAAATTCCGGATGCGTTATCTGTCTTTCGCCGTTGTAGAATTCAACCTTCCCGTACACCGCGAGGATATTGCCGCGTTCAAAAGCATTTTCATAATATTGCGCGCCTTGAAACCAAACAAGATTAATGTGCCCCGTATCGTCTTCCAGAATTAAACGAAATCGTGATCCCCAGCCTTTTCTATTTTTAATCAATGAAAAATTCTCCACGCGTCCGACGACGGTTGCCGCCTCATGGAGTTTCAGGTCTTTGATCGGTAAGACATGCGAACGGTCCAGATAGCGTCGCGGAAAATAATTTAATAGATCCCACAAAGTAAAAATGCCTACTTCATACAGCGCTTCGGATCTTTTCGGGCCGATACGCGGCAAAAATTTTACGTCGGTTTGCAAGTCATGGATCATAGTTTTTATATAATTGTTTTATTTAATCTTACAAGCAAACAATGTGTAAGTGTCTTTTTACACTTTAACTAATAACAAAAAATATCGGCTAATAATCAATTGATTTTCAGCATTTCATGACCTAAATTAATCTACGGTTTTTTGTAGAAATTTCATTTACAAGAACACGTTAGTCCAAATTAACCCTCGATCGATTTTATCCCAAATTAAAAATAGCAATGACTAAAACGGATACCAATACACATACGATCATGATCGTGGACGATGAAGACGAAGTTCGGGAAATGATTCGCCGGATTCTTCGGTTCTCACAGTTCAATGTGATCGAGGCTCGCGACGGAAACGAAGGAATGGAAATGGCGCTCTCGCATCAACCCGATCTCATTACGCTCGATATCATGATGCCGGGTAAAGACGGAATTAAAATGTGTGAGGAACTCAAAGCCAATCCGCTGACAAAACACATCCCTGTTATCGTACTCACCGTGGCCGGCAACCGAAAGAAAGTAATGAACGCGGGCGCCGATCATTATATGAATAAGCTATTCTCAATCGACGAATTTATCAAAGTTATCCATAAATTACTCCCAAAAAAACCCTCGAAAGTCAATTAGCCGCCCTATTCTATCTTGGCGACCGTAATCTCCTTTTCAATTTTTTTGACCTCTTTTTTTTCAGACAGCGAATCAATTTGTACGATGTCGTACAATTCCAGATCATCAAAAGCTCCGTTCTTCTCGCTGTTGTCACGCTTATTTTTCAAGCACTCGATTCGCCCGAGATCGTTACACAAAAAAATTCGGCGCCGGCCTTTTTCTTTGAATAGGTCGGACACAACACGAAATTGATTTGTAAAATTTCTTTTCGGCGCAATAAATTCCGACAGATGAATATTCCGCCGGCTTAAAATAAGATAAGAAAATTTCAGTGACTTCCTGATGTGTCCCACCATCTCGTCCAATATTTCAATGAATTTTGGCCTCTCCCATGGCATGTCGTGATGACACCAGTCCTCGGGATTTGCCAATGCAGGACAACTATTGTGCGTGAAACATGGCGCGTACATAACCCATCCGCTTTGCAAAAGTCGGTCCCTTAATTCCAGTAATCGCCGTGACGAATTTTTCAATGCCGGTTCGATAAGGATGACAAAACCGTCCGGTAATAAATTCCGTTCCAATATATTAATAAATTGTTCCTCACCGTTTTTAGTTAATTCATTCAGAACATTTCCTCCGGTTATAAGATTGTAGCGTTGATCTGTGAGGCGGATGTTCTCAATATCCATTGGATGAGTTTCTAATTCATACTTCCAATCAAATCTTTCATAAAATTTCTCAAGCGTTTGCAGCGCAACGGATGATTGGTCCCATGCAGTGAAGTGTGTTCTGCTAGATGGAAAATTCTCTGCGAGCCACGATGATAAACTAATAATCATCGTGCCCGTTCCGCTGCCCAAATCCAATACACACAAAGCGGAATTCCCTTTGAAAAATTCTGATTTTTTTAGTTCTCCGAGCGGGTAATACATTTTCAGCAGGTTACACGTTGTATAATACAATAGATATGCGTCGCAATATTTTTTGTCATCCAGGTACGTTTTAGAAACAAATACATCCCGTTTCCTGTTTTTTTTAAGACCCGCGGACATTTCGCTGATCGTTTGCGCAAAAGGTTTGAGTTGCTTCGGAACGGGATTTCCTAAGGAAAGGTCAAATTGCGATTCAAGAGCGGAGAGATAAAGTGATGGGAGGAGAAGCTTTTTGCTCATCGGGATCTTGTTTCCCTGGAATTATAAACTTCCGTACTAGTCAGCTTACTTCTTTTATCCCGCAGATACCGCGAATTTTTTGCGCAGACCATTTCTGCGTGTATCTGCGAAATTTGCGGGAGATGGTCTGTATTTTTTAGTGTTGCTTCGCGTGTTTCGCCGGCAACAAAGTTATTGGGACTTGATCACGTCCATTCCCATATATTTTCTCAGCACCTTCGGAACAACCACCGTGCCTTCATCGGTTTGATAATTTTCAAGAATGGCCGATACAACACGCGGCAAAGCCAGAGCAGATCCATTGAGGGTGTGAACAAATTCCGGTTTTCCAGCGGTGTCCTTAAATTTGATATTCATTCTTCGCGCCTGGAACGCCTCAAAATTACTGCACGACGAAACTTCCAGCCATCGTTGTTGCCCAGCAGACCAAACCTCAAGATCGTATTTTTTCGTCTGAGTAAATCCCATATCCCCTTTGCACATGAATAAAACGCGATAAGGCAGTTCCAGTTCTTGCAAAAGCTTTTCCGCATCCTGTCGCAAACTTTCTAATTCGTCATACGATGAATCGGGATGAACAAATTTGACCAGTTCAACTTTGTCGAACTGATGCAGACGATTAAGCCCGCGAACATCTTTTCCGTACGAGCCGGCCTCGCGGCGAAAACACGGAGTATACGCGGCGTATTTGATCGGCAATTGATCAGCTTTCAATACCTCCTGCCGATGAATATTCGTCACCGGAACTTCCGCCGTAGGCACAAGATAAAACTCATCCCGCGTCACGACGTACATTTGATCTTCCTTATCGGGTAATTGTCCTGTACCTGTCGCGCTGTCGGCATTTACTACAATAGGAGGCTGAACTTCCTTGTATCCATGCTCACCAGCCTTATCGAGAAAAAAATTGATCAGCGCGCGCTGGAGTTTAGCGCCGGCGCCTTTGTACACAGGAAACCCCGAGCCCGCAATTTTTGAACCTGTGGCGAAGTCAATCAGGTCTAGTTTTTCTGCCAACTCCCAATGGGGCTTCATTTGAAAATCCGCCTTAGGCATCTCACCCCATGTGAATATCGTCTTATTGTCTTCCGGCGTTGATCCGTCAGGAACCGACGGATGAGGAATATTCGGAACCGTAAGTAGAAGCTGATTCAGACTTGCCTCCGCGGCTTTTTGCTGTTCGTCCAAAATCTTAATTTCATCGCCGACCTTTTTCATTTCGGCAACCAGCGCGTCCGCATTTTGTCCGGATTTTTTTAATTTCGCTATTTCTTCAGACGCTTTATTTCGTCGCGCTTTTTTTTCTTCAACTTTAAGAATGATCGCTTTGCGTTCGTCATCAAATTTGACGAGCGAATCAAAATCTACATCGAACTTTTTCTCTTTGGCGGCCTTTTTCACCAGGTCTAAATTTTCGCGGATAAACTTCAGATCAAGCATAGTGTCCTCATCTTTAAATGTCCATTTTCGAACTTTGCCATGATAACCAAAAACGAATTGAAAATCAATAATTACAAAATGATCCCATACCTTTTGCTTGAATACAAATCGTATTGTGCTTACATTATTCTACTCGAGTTCAAGTTTCACTTCTGAAATCCTATGAAGCACATACACGCCGTTTTAATGAAAAGATTCCGCACTCTTATCGTCTGGTGGGTCAAATTACTAGGTTTTATTTTCAAGTCGCCTGTGGTTTATTATGTCACTACTGTTCAAACCCGCATTTTCGACCGGCACAAACTGACGACTAACGCCGCCGCAATCTCATTTTTCTTTTTATTGAGTATCATCCCGATGCTCTTCATCGTTATTTCGTTACTGGGAACGTTTGTTCAGTCCCCGGAAGAAGCGGAATTATTTATAGTCAATTTTGTGTCCAATCGTGTCCCGGAAAGTTCACGCCAGTTTATTTTAGATCTGGTTATCCAAAGCAATTTGATCAGCAACGTTAAAGGCCTTTTGGAAAATAAAGGGTGGGTCAGTATAATTAGTATCGCCTCGCTCCTGTGGACCAGCAGCGGCGCGTTTGCGGCCGTGGAAGACGCGATGTCGACCATATTCGCCGTGAAGGCGCGAAATTATTTTGTCAGCCGGCTGGTCGAAATGGGTATGGTCCTAATCATCGGTTCGGTTTTTTTGTTGTCCAACATGGTCAATGCAATCTTGCAAATGCTGAAGGACAGCAGAGCGAACTTATTCAACGTCGATTTTTCCAATCTCCCTTACGTTTGGGATATTATTACCGAAGTTATGCCGGTTGCACTGACCATACTTATGTTCTACATCATCTACAAGATTCTTCCGCGCACGGATATATTCAACCGCGCAGCTTTGCTCGGCGCGGCCGTAGCGGGCATTCTTCTGGAGCTAAGCATCCACGGGTTTGCCTATTACGTTCAAAATTTCGCGCGATACAGCGTTTTTTACGGGTCAATCGCCGGAGTCGTCATTACCATTTTTTCAATTTACCTTTCATCGATCATTTTATTAATCGGCGCGGAAGTCACGGAAATAGCTAATACGAAGATGGTCAATACAAGGGAACTGCAACTTACGATCAAGGATTTCGAATAGAGATGGGAATAAATAAAACATCGTTGCCGGAACTCCACCCGCGTTACGAGATCCAGGAACAGATCGGCGAAGGCGGCATGAGTTTTGTTTACAAGGCATGGGACCGCATTTTTCAGAAATGGATCGCTTTGAAATGCGCCGGACCGGACATGGCCAATCCCTCCGCCTTCTTGCGTGAATATGAAATTTTATATAATCTCCAGCACCGGCACTTGCCAAAAGTTTACGATCTGTATTCGTCTCCGGACAAGTTGTTTTTCACCATGGACTGGGTTGAAGGAAAGAATTTAGCCGAATTTGTTGGCGCCGGACAAAAGCTTACTCCTTCCTTATTCTATTCTGTTTTTTTTCAATTACTTTCTTCACTTCAGTATTGCCACAATCACGGAATCGTGCACTACGACCTGAAACCTGAGAATATTGTTTTACAAAACGATGCGGCCGGGTCAGCGACTTCGATAATATTGATCGATTTTGGCCTGGCACGAATGGAAAGTGAAGTTCAGTCTGATACCGGACAGGGGACTATCCAGTATTCTTCTCCTGAAATAATCAAAAAAGAAAAAACCGATCGCAGGGGCGACCTGTATGCCCTGGGTGTCATTTTACTTGAAATGGCCGTCGGTAAAAATCCGTTTGATGACGCCAATGTAGTAAATGTCGTAGTCAATCATCTCGAAAAGAAAATCAGCTCCATAGACTCGAATTATACTTTTGTTACTGAGGACGTCAAAAAAATAATTTTAAAGTTATTAGAAAAGGATCCGAAATACCGTTATCAAAACGTAGAGGAGATTTATCGGGACCTCAATCCAATTCGTACCCAATTCCAGCCTATCGAACTCGAAGATCACATCGTTTTGCATTCCGGCTTTGTCAATCGTGACAGCGAATTGGCTCAGTTGACAGAGGCTACTGTACAATTTTTCACCGAAGGGCAACCTGATAAGACTTCAATATTTGGGATTACCGGAGAAGCAGGCGTCGGCAAATCGACATTGTTAAAACAATTCAAAATGAATCTTGAAAGAGACGGCTACGTCGTCATGTCATTGCCTACGGCGCCTTCGCATAGTCGTAACCAAGTCCGTTCCTTTCTTCGCCACATTTATTACTTTACGCAAACGGCAAAACCTTCGGATGAATTCATTCGGGAATGGGAATGGATTCAGGATACAAATCCGGAAAATATTCTGCTAGATCGTGATAATTTGTTTTCCGGCCTTTCCGATTTAGTATTGGGATCTCTAAAAAACATTTCACGGCTCTGCGTTCTTATAGATGACTGCGATCAACGGAATGATTTCGAAAACGATTTTTTTAGTTACCTTTTCAGGAAATTGACGTTTGAGTCGCCGTGCAAGATCGCATTTTATTTGAGTGCAGTTCACCATGACGCGCCGTTTATTCAACTCAAAAATTTCGACCCGCCCTCCACTGCCTCTTTTATCAAAACTTTGCTCAATGACCCTTCTATAAGTGAAGAGATCACCGGTAAAATATATGATGCAACACGCGGCAACCCTTTTTTGGTTCACCACACGCTTGAATATCTTATTCAGACGGAAAACCTGATTGTAAGTAATCGGGAGTGGCAGCTCAGCAAAGAAGAGCCGGTTTCAATTCCTTCTTCCATTCAAGAGTTTGTCCTGGCTAAGATCAAGAACTTGACGAGCGAAGACAAACAGATTTTGGAGGCCGCGTCGATTTTCCCTTCTTCATTTGCCCTTAATGAGATGCGCGTTCTTAATGCCGATACCGCACTTTTGGTAAAATTTCAGCGGTTAGTAAACAGAGGACTTATTAATCATTCCAATGGATCTTTTATTTTCAGCAGTCAGTATTTGCGCGAACATGTTTACAAAAACATACCCATGGACATTGTAATGCAGCATCACCTGCAATTGGCGCGTCATTACGAATCGCTTGATGCCGGGAAGTTCACATCAGCGCTCGCCTTTCATTATTTTAATTCATCTGAAAAGACCAAGGCCCTGCCTTTTCTTCTGGAGTTGGCAAGTATACAGAAAGCGGCATTTCTGCCAAGAGAAGCTCTCGAAAGTTTCCGGCAAGCGTCTTCGATACAGCGCAGTATAGATCAAAACGATCCGTTGGTTGACACATTGTTCAAGATGGAAGAATTGTATGATCAATTGGGTGAACGCAAAGATCAGGAAAATATCCTTCAGGACATCCTTGATATTGGGGGCCGTCAGAACAACCAACAGACTATCCTGCGCGGCCTCTTACGCCGAGCCAATTACCTTGAGCGTATATCACAATTTGAAGAATCACAAAAGGTCTGTGAAAAGGCGATTGTAATTTCCAAAGAAAAAACAAATGACTTTCTACTTGGACACTTGCATCGTCAACTCGGAAGAAATTTTTATAATCGCGCCATGTGGAATAAAGCGCTGGATAATTACCGGGAAGCGCACCGACTCGCGGTGAGTTCGGATGACCAAAAGCTGGAGATGGAATGCCTTAATAGTTTGGGAACGGCTTACGGATCCATCGGAGATTATGAACAGGCAAAAGAATATTTTATCAGATCTTTCGACCTTGCAGAAAAACGTCAGGATATAGAACGAAAGATCAATGCGGTTTTTAATATTGCGCGAATTTTCTACAAAACAAACGATCTGGACCAGGCTATTGCATATCTAAATAAAACGCATACGTGGATTAAGAGCACAAGGAACAAAAAGCTTGAACAGCGGCTTTATCAACAAAGCGCTCTAATCTATCTCGATATGCACAAATACGAATATGCGTACGATTATAATGAAAAAGTCCATACTCTGAGTAATGAATTAGATGATTCATCTGCTGTCGGAAGAACTACAGCCAATCAAGGGCTTGTTTATCTGCGTCTCGGAATGTACAAACAATCCCAAATGCACCTTAAACAAGCAATCGAGCACGCAATCAGTTTAAACAATAAAAAAGATCATTTTAACAGGCGTCTTTATGAGGCTGAACTACAGTTGGCGCAGGGGGAATTTGATAATGTGGTTCACAATGCCACAGAAGCTTTAAATTACTTTCAAAAAGATGAAAACCCGGAGCTTTCATTCTACGCCAAATTGATCTTATTACGCATTGGAATCGAAACGGGTTTCAAGAACATATCATATTCGGCGGTTGAAAAACTAACCGGGCCGTTAGCCGATTTATCTGATATTCACCGCTCCGATATAACGGCTAGCTTAAAAATTCATGCACTTAACTTATTGTCCAAAGCAATGCGACTTACCGGGAACTTATCCAAAGCCATTACCTATTCAAATGAGGCAGTTGCTCTCCTTGACAAACAAAAATATTTTGAATTCAGTGCCGGCGAAATTTATTATAACCACTACCAGACGATACTTGGTTCCCATGCGCCCAGAAGCCTTATCGGAAATTATCTTGAAAAGGCTTTCGATAAGATTAAAGAAATCGAAAGCAATTTGAAGCGTTCGGATTTCAAGTCAAGCTTTATGAGCCTGCCCATAAATCAGGAAATCATCAACGAGTACAAACATTTTTTCAGCGAAGAAAGGGAATTTGATATTCAATCATTTCAAGTTTTATATGAAATAACGCAGAATATCAATTCGATCCTGGACTCGGAAACATTATTTGACCGAATTATGGACAATGCCATTGAGAATACCAAATCGGATCGCGGATTGATTCTCATAAAGTCAGAAATATCCGATCAGTTCGATATGAAGGGGGCTCGCAATATCGACCAGGAAACGCTTTCAGATATGACGCATATAAGTCAGAGCATCGTTCAGGAGGTCTATCAAACCGGCCAGTCCATCGTTACGGCCGATGCCAATTTAGACGACCGCTTCAAAGCACGGAAAAGCATCGTCGCATACAACATTCGATCCATTATGTGCGTTCCTCTGAAGATCAAAAATAATGTTATCGGCGCGGTGTACGTTGACAAACAATTTGACACAAATTATTTCAGTCCGAGAAACCTGAAGTTCTTAGAATCGTTTGCTAACATCGCCGGTATTGCCATTGAGAACGCCCGCTTATATGAAAAACTGAATCTCGAAAAAGATTATCTCAGCAAAGAAAATATTGAACTCAAATCGGAGATTCAGGAGAAATTTCTTAAATACCATATTATCGGTAACAGTAAAATGATGAGGCAGGTTTTCCACCTGATCGAAAACGCCGCCGATAATTCGGCCAATGTTCTAATAGAGGGCGAGAGCGGCACCGGGAAAGAACTGGTTGCGAAGGCAATTCATTATAACGGTATCCGTAAGAATAAAAAAATTGTAGCTGTAGATTGCGGCGCATTGCCGGAAAATCTTCTTGAAAGCGAGCTATTCGGATACAAAAAAGGCGCGTTCACCGGCGCGAATAGTGACAAGAAGGGACTATTTGAAGAAGCCGACGGAGGGACGATCTTTCTTGACGAAATTACCAATACGTCACTTAATTTCCAATCGCGCCTGTTGCGCGTTATCCAGGAAGGCGAAATCCGCCGTGTCGGAGATAATGACATAAGAAAAGTGAATGTTCGTACGATCGTTGCCACCAATCGGAATTTACTTGAACAGGTTAAGGCCGGTTTTTTTAGAGAGGACTTATATTACCGTTTGAATGTAATACCCATTTCACTGCCGCCGTTACGCGAGCGTAAAGAAGACATTCCTCTGTTAGTTCAGTTTTTTATCGACAAACACAACAAACTTAACAATAAAAACATTCAAGCCATCAGTAACGACCTGATGGAACGATTAATGCAGCATCCCTGGCCCGGGAATATTCGTGAACTGGAGAATATTTTGAGCCGCATGATCCTTTTCGCAACTCAGGATAAATTAACTTCCGAGAACTTGCCGGACGAAATAAAAAAATCCGAGCCGTTTGACTTATCTGTCGTGCCCAAACAAACGCCCGCCATGACCGATTTAGCGCAAAAATCTCTTGAGCAATTTGAAAATGAGGCGGCACGAATCGAAAAGGATTACTTTTCAAAGATCCTCGAAAAAGCCGGTGGTAACAAAACAAAAGCCGCAGAAATGCTGGGCATTAAGCGGACTACGCTGAATGATCGATTAAAAAAATTGGGATTATAAAATTTCGATGTGCTAAAAATACTGCCCAACAATCTTCGATCGAATCCGAAGTTTTATTTTAAGATAGTGTACATCTCAAGTTCTGTATGCTCTATCAGTAATTGTACTTCGATCAAAACATCATTGTACGCGATAAGGCACGGCTATCATATACGAATCGTACGGCTTTGCGCGCTTGTTAATAGTACTTATAGTCAGAAAGTCGATAACCAGCTGGTTATAGCCGCGCTTCTGCGAAGTCTCGACATATACCGTTTTTCTATAATAATCGGTAAAGGGAATTCGCATCATTTCCAGTCGACGGCGGTATTGGTTGCTCTGGGTGTCTCTATTCTTCCCGTTGGTAATAAATCCAACCGGCCGGTCGAAGGCGTCAACCCTATTTCTGACTTTCACCAACACCATGATCGAATCATTATTTTGCAACGTAACGGGATGATGGTAGAAATTCACTATTTCTGCCGGATCGTCAACGAAAATAGTCTGATCAGGCGTCACAATCCAAATCGAATCTATAGAAATCCTTGTGTTTTCCGCCAATGTTGCGGGATCGAGCGAACTGCCATACGCCGCAGAAACAGTCAAGGGTTGCCATTCGTCTTTGGTTACCGGATTATTCCTTTGCACGAAAGTGATCGAACGAGAGAGTTGGTGTCGAAGCGGTTTAAACGACCTTGCTCCGGCGCTGTCAACGATGAAACTGCCATTGAGTCGATAACGCACAGTTGCATAAGCGAGCGAATCCTGAAATATGATGTCGATTGGTTTTATCCTCTCGACCCCATTCGGGATATATCTTCCAAATCGAAAACCGTTGGCAGCATTCATCCAGAAATCCGAAGCGCCATTTTTGGCAAGCGATTTTGACAAATCAGCCGCGTATAACGAATCGCCATCGTTATTCAAGCCGGGCGCGAATAGGCCTTCTTCGTCAAGGTCGATTATCTTCTGGATTTGAATAGATGTATCCGTAAAATCATCGTCACCCAATCCGCAACCGACCCCCATGATCGTTACGAAAAAAGCTAAGGCCGCAACAGCTATTCTATATTTCATTAATAACATATGAAACACCTCCAGTGTCTTTGCATCAATTTACTTCAACAATCATGCCTATATGATAAATATATGTTTTTTATCGACATTTGATAGTTAAAGATTGTGATTTGTCAAACAAAATTTCGTCTATTGACGGTTTTTCCGTCAAACGAATTTATATGAATACTGACAATCTATGAAGATAAGTTCGCTTAGTAAACAAGAATTATGAAAATGCATATGCAATTAACCATCCCAGTCATCAGGATATTGGCGATGAATAAACCTATATTAGTATACAGTGATGATTTTTTTTTAAATTTTAATCGCTGATCTTCTTCACCATTTCTTTGAGACTTGGTGTCTTCGTGGCTTGCCAAATACCCTAAATCCTAAAAAATTCTTGACTTTTTGGGCTCAGCCGATTACATTTCGCCTCTTTGTAAATTGCTCAGTAGCTCAATGGCAGAGCATTCGGCTGTTAACCGAAGGGTTGTAGGTTCGAGCCCTACCTGAGCAGCTCAAACCCGTCTCTGCCTGACGGGTTTTCTTGTTTACGAAACACCGTAAAAAAATGAAAAATTATCTTTCATCGCTGATACTTCTCGCGATCCTTTTTTTCTCGTCGCAACTATACTCCCAGCAAAGCCGTTTTTATATTTACGAAAAGAACGATAAAGTTAATGTCGCGCCGTGGCTCAGATACAATAAAGGCGAAGGCCTTTTCACGGGCGCTTCCAGCCAGTATTTTTTTAACGAGAATTTTTTCGCAGACGGGAAAGCAGGTTACGCCGTTGCCGGTAAGTTTCCGCGGTATATGATCGGAATTCAAAAGAATTTTCAATATGAAAATAACGAATTCATTCTGCGCGCCGCGTATTATGACCTGACCGAAACGAATGACCAATACGTGTTGCCGGACTGGCAAAACTCGATGACCGCACTTTTATTCAAACTCGACTATTTCAATTTTTACCGCACACGCGGAACGACGCTGACATTTGGCCAGAACTGGAACGGAACATATAAAATAGATATATCCGCCGGGATGCGAAATTTTTACTCCATGCGGAACAAAGCAGAAGCGAGTGTGTTCTCAAGCGGCGGCGATAAAATCGACGGTAAAAGAGCATTTGCTCTCAATCCGCCGGTAGCGCAAGGCAGGGATTATTTTATTGCTTTAGATTATGATATTGATTTCAGGCCTTCGCCGACTTCATTCGTGAATGCATGGCATCTCCGCGGCCGCTACGAAAATTCGATATTGCTTCACGACATTGCCAAATCGGATTTTTCTTATCAACGTATGTATCTCGAGTTCAATCGCTATCAACGATTATTTACAAAGCAAAAATCGCTTTTTACGCTGAAATTAGCATCGTATCAGGGCAAAACTCAATTTACAGCGGATACCGCGGGCACACCGCTGCCGCAGGATCAATTCCTATACGACATCGGCGGATACGGAAGTTTGCGCGGATACTCGTACAGGGAATTCCAGAACGGCAACCGTCTCGCCATATTTAGTTGGGATTATTTTTTTAATGGAACGTTCCTTCCTAAATCCTTTTTGACAAAGATTTGGGGGTTAGGTCAGATTTTCAAGAATACCGACCTCATGCTTTTTGCAGATGCCGGTTATGTCTGGAAGGTTGATCATACCAAGCCGGTGGTCAGTGTTGGCGGTATCGGTGTAAAAGATATTCGCGCCGATGCCGGTTTCGGTTTGGCCTTAACGGAATGGATCCGCTGCGAAGCCGCTTTTCCACTGAGAAAGGGTGTTAAAACCGAACGCGGCGATTATGTAATCTACCTTCGATTCACCCCTAAATTTTAGTTTCGAGCCTCATGAAATCTCCAAATCATGACGATCAATATTTTTACGTGATGCCTGAAGACGTCGATAACCGCCAATCGGTGATACTGCGAGGCGAAGAAGCATTCCATTGCACCAAAGTATTGCGGAAAAAAGCAGGCGATCTTTTTTTTGCGGTTGACGGTTCGGGTAACGAATATCTCGTTGAACTGGAGGAGGCGCACAAGGATACGGTATCGTGCAGGATTATAGACAGCAAGACACGGCTTAGGGAATTACCGATGCATATCACGTTGGCACAAGCCCTCGTAAAACACGATCATTTTGACCTTGTGGTTGAAAAATGCACAGAACTTGGGGTCAGCACCATAATTCCACTGGAGACCGAACGAAGTTTAGCCGATCCAGGTAAGAATAAGTCTCGCCGCTGGCAAAAAATTATGATGTCGTCGATGAAACAATCCAGGCGATCGGTCCTTCCGCGACTGGACAATGTAACCCCACTGGCTGAACTTGTAGAAAAAAGCAACAATTACGATGTGAAAATCATTTTTCATGAAAAATCTGATCGGCCCGTGTTTGATTTTACAAAAAGCATGATTATCACCGGGACGAAGATGCTTGTTCTCGTTGGGCCGGAAGGCGGGTTTACCGAATCAGAACACCGTACGGCTGTCAGCCGTGATTTTATAAGTCTCTCCTTAGGACAACGACGCTTAAGAGCTGAAACAGCCGCTATCTGCGCGATCGGCATTTTCTCGAACCTCTGCACCCCGCAAAACACCTAAAAATCAGCGTTTTTTGGGTATAGTGGCTCAAAACACCTCAAAATAAGGGCTTTCCTTAAAATAAAACTTGACAAACCTCGTTTCATGAATTATATTGTACCATCCTGAATTTACGCGGACTACCCATTCTAAACACCGTCTGGTTAGGCATCCGCAAGGGTCGTCCGAAATAAAAGTGTTCAAGCCTGAAAAATTGTCTTTTTGTTCCTTTACAATATTTTTCGTGCATATCCGGTTGAATCACAAATGGAAAAGATAGGTTCAGCCTGAGCGCAGTCGAAGGCTGACTTTTCTATATTTTGTCATGGTTCGACAAGCTTGTCCTGAGCCCTGACGAAGGGCTCACCATGACGTATGTGAGTAAAACGGATAAGCACAATATTTTTTCTACCCTGTCTTTTCATGCTTCACGAGAGAATTCCGCGCAACGGAATGAAGCATGACAAGTATGCGCGCGTATAATAATAGTTGTATACGCCGTTTTTTAATCAAACAAAGGAGTCATTAAAATGACCAAAGCAGAGATCGTTGCCAGAATGGCAAAAGATGCCGACGTGCCAAAAACCAAAGCCGAAAAAGCTTTGAATGCGTTTGTGGACGCCGTCACCGGTTCGTTGAAAAAAGGTAAAGCCGTAACATTAGTTGGTTTCGGAACCTTTGGCGTTTCCAAAAGAAAAGCTCGTATGGGAAGAAATCCCCAGACCGGCGCTGCCTTGAAGATTGCTGCCGCAAAAGTTCCTAAATTCCGTGCCGGCAAAGCTCTCAAAACGGCCGTAAGGAAAAGTTAATTTTTAGCTCGCTTCGTAATAGGTAAAAGCGCTAAGAATTCCGTCCCTTCGCCTCTCGGCGGAGGGATTTTTTTTCTTGCACTCCACCTCATATTATTTTACCTTCTGAACACCCATTTACAAGCACGCTTTCAGCGTTATTTAAAATGTCCAGTTTTCGAATTGCAGTATTTGCCTCCGGGCAGGGCTCTAATTGCCGAGCCATTCACGACGCCATTGTAAATGGAAAGCTCAACGCCGAGATCGCCTTAATTGTCAGCAACAACCCGGATGCAGGCATTCTCGCATGGGCAAGTGAAAAAGGACTCACCCATATCTGTATTGCTTCAGAACAATTTGAAGATAAAAAACAGTTTCACGATACGCTCCTAAAAACTCTGGCATCACATCAGATCCAAATGATTGTGTTAGCCGGTTATATGAAAAAGATAGGACTGCCGTTGATTGAAGCTTACCCAAATAAGATCTTGAATATTCATCCCGCTCTGTTACCTGCATTTGGCGGGAAAGGGATGTATGGCGAGCATGTTCACAAAGCGGTTATTAATTACGGAGCAAAAATAACGGGGGTCACCGTTCATCTCGTGGATCCTGAATACGACCACGGTGCGATCGTCATGCAAGAGGCTTTGGAAGTAAGTGACAATGACACGCCGCAAACGCTGGCGGAACGGGTGCTCGCTTTGGAGCATCGGATTTATTATCAGGCAGTCCAGTTATTTGCAGAGAACAAAGTGATTGTACAGGATCGAAAAGTCTTTCTTTCAAAAAACATATCATAGAAACGAAACGAACAGGAGGAGTTACATGAAAATCCTAAAATTCGCAGCCACGTGCATACTGCTGGCCGGTTTAACTCTGGGACCGCTCTGGGCACAGGGAAAAACCTCGATGGATGCAGAAAAACAAGGGATTGCCATTGTCCCTTTCGATTACGTGGCGCTGAGCAAGAATTACGGAGCGACCGAATCCTATTCCGCAACGGGTGCGCGATCGGTACAGTGGAGAGCCGGAAGTTCGGATGTTTTCTCCGATGCCGACCAAGTCAAGGCCTTCGCCGATGCGGCCACAGAAAAAGTGACCAATGCCTTCGTTAAACTGAAACGATTCAAAGTCCTTTCACGCAAGGACGTTGAAAAGATCATGAACGAACAAAATTTTCAAATGTCCGATAATGTGAACACGGAAACTGCCGTCCAGATGGGCAATATGCTTGGAGCTGCTTACATGGTGATGGGGCAAATGCAGAATGTGTCCGCCACAGAAATCAAAGACTCGAAAGGGAAAGCTACAAATTCGTACACCGGTAATGTAGAAATGCAGCTTCGCATCGTGGATCTTGCAACGGGTGAAATTACGGCGTCGAAGGATTTTAAAGGCGACAAAGGAGGCGCTGAAGCCGCTGTAGCAGGTATGCTGGGCAGTTTTATGAAAAAATCGGGAGGCGCAACCAATGTTGTTGCTACTCTTGGCGGTTCCAATACGCCGTCTAATGCGGCTTTTGCGGCGTTGGGCGAGGCTGAAGACAAGGTTTACGAATGGGCAAAATCGGCATTCCCGGTCGAAGGTGAAATTTTTGAAATTTTGAAGGAAAGTAAGAAAGAAGGCGCTGTGCGGGTCAATATAACTTGCGGCAAAGATATCGGCGTAAGAAAAGACGACATGTTCAAAGTTTATATTGAAACGGAAATAGAAGTTGCAGGCAAGATGCGTAAGAAGACTACCGATCTTGGTAAATTATCCGTAAAAACCGTAGCAGAAGACGGGTGGTCATCAATATGTGACGTTGAAAAAGGAGGAAAGACTATTTCTGATAATTTCAAAAACGGCGTGAAAATGAAAGTGGTAGGCGTAAAGAAATAACTCTATTTTAATAGCAGATTCTAAAACTCCCGAATGGTTCAGTTCGGGAGTTTTTTGTTTATAACCGTTCTCATAAATTCTTCAAAATTTCGTAACGACCCTTTAATCACCAACTCGTTACTCAATACGGAATCCAAGATTGCCGGCGTGTTTCTGAATCCTGAATAATTCTTTATTAGCGAATAATTACTCCGAAGCCTGTCGAATGAATTCGTTAACGCGGTCAAATGCTCTTGATACTCTGAAGAAGGTTTCAATATAAGCGTGTGAAGGCTGTCGAGATAATCCATGTTATATTTTTCGGCCGACTTATAGTTCTCAGACTCGATAACCCTCTTTATTGCCGCCTTCCAGTCAGTGTTTGTTCCTGCACGCAACATCATCGCAAACCGCAGGTTAAAATCATTGCTGCGATGGCCGAGTTCAATGGAAAAAGCCAATATCCTGTCCTCGTATCTTTGATGCTTTAATGAATCCAAATTTCGTCCAGGTAAAATTGGAAACTCATTTGTAATTACGGTTTGCCGCTCGGGTTGCATCGTTGCTTCCGGTTCCGTTTTTTTCTTAGAGCAGGAAACGCCGATGACCATCAAAAATACGACGAAAAGTAGTAGATTGAGCTTTATCATGAGTAACTGACTTTTTAATGCCACGTAAGTTAACCTTTGATTACGATGTTTACTAATTTATCCGGCACGACGATCATTTTCACAATTGCTTTTCCTTCGATCCAATGTCCTGCCTTTTCTTTTGCCATCTTTTCGAGAACATCTTTCGAGGCGCCCTTTTCGACAAAAAGTTTATCGCGCAATTTTCCATTCACTTGTACAACCACCGTAATTTCATCATCCACAGTTAATGTTTCATTATACTCCGGGAATGAAGCTCTTGCCAGCGACGTTGTATGGCCTAATTTTTCCCATAGTTCCTCCGCAAGATGGGGCGCGAAAGGCGCTAGCACCAGTACAAACGGTTCAAGGATCTTTCTAGGACGTACTGTCGTCGGCGTCATCTCATTGACAAAAATCATCATTTGTGAAATGGCCGTATTAAAGCTTAGTGTTTCAATATCGCCGCTGACTTTCTTGATCGTTTTATGGAGAATTTTTTTCAGTTCCTGCGACGGTTCGATATCTTGAAGTTGTGAACTGATCCTTCCCTCCGCATCGATGTAGAGCCGCCATACGCGCTGGAGAAAACGATACACACCTTCAACTCCATTCGTACTCCAGGGCTTCACTTGTGTCAAAGGCCCCATAAACATTTCATACAATCGAACGGCGTCAGCTCCGTATTTGGAAATAATATCGTCGGGATTAACCACATTGCCGCGAGACTTGGACATCTTCTGGGAGTCTTCGCCAAGTATGAGACCTTGATTTACAAGTTTCACAAACGGCTCTTTCGTTGAAACCAATCCCATATCATACAGAACCTTGTGCCAGAAACGCGCATAGAGCAAATGAAGCACGGCATGTTCCGCGCCGCCGATATACGTATCAACAGGCATCCAGTATTTTTCTTTTTCAGGATCGCAAAAAACTTTTTCATTGTGGGGGTCGCAGTACCGAAGATAATACCAGCATGAACCCGCCCACTGCGGCATGGTATTGGTTTCGCGGCGGGCTTTATTTCCGCTGGATGGATCAACTGTATTCACCCACGATTCCATCGCGGCAAGCGGCGATTCACCGGTTCCGGCCGGCTTGTAGGAACTCAGTTCCGGCAGCATCAGCGGCAATTCAGATTCCTCCAGCGGCTTGATGGCGCCGTCTTCCATATGTATCAGAGGAAAAGGTTCTCCCCAATATCGCTGACGCGAAAAAAGCCAGTCGCGGAGTTTATAGTTTATTTTCGACTTGCCCATACTTTTCTTCTCAAGCCATTCGATGGTTTTTTTCTTGGCATCGTTGATCATAAGCCCATTAAGAAAATCACTATTGATTGCCGGACCGTCTCCGGTATACGCTTTACCGTCAAAACCCGAGGGCGGCTGAACCGTGCGAAGGATCGGTAATTTGTACATTTCAGCAAATTCCCAATCTCTTTCGTCCTGCCCGGGAACCGCCATGATCGCGCCCGTACCGTAACTGATCAAAACATA
This sequence comes from bacterium, assembly GCA_008933615.1. Taxonomy (NCBI): domain Bacteria; species bacterium. The sequence goes on from WBUR01000012.1 coordinate 45,639, forward strand.
ATCCGCAATCCAGATCGGAATTTCTTTTTGATTTGCCGGATTGATCGCGAACGCGCCTGTCCATACACCGGATTTCTCTTTTGCAAGTTCAGTCCGTTCCATATCACTTTTGAGCGCGGCTTTGCGTCTGTACTCATTGACAATTTTCTTTTGTTCGGAAACAGTAATTTTTTCCACCAGAGGATGTTCCGGCGCCAGAACCATGTACGTTGCCCCGAAAATCGTATCCGGACGGGTGGTGAATACCGAAAGAGTATCGGAAACGTCTTTGATCTTGAAGTGAATCTCTGCGCCTTCACTTTTCCCGATCCAGTTGCGCTGCATATCTTTAATGCTTTCCGGCCAATCAACCAATTCAAGATCTTCAAGAAGCCGATCTGCATACTTTGTAATTTTCAGCATCCACTGATGCATCGGTTTTCGAACTACCGTAAACCCTTTTTCGATCTGTTCCGGTACTTCTTCATTGGCGAGTACAGTGCCGAGTTCCGGACACCAGTTCACAGGAACTTCGGCGATATAGGCAAGCCCTCGTTTGTACAGCTGTAAAAAGATCCATTGCGTCCACTTGAAATATTTTGGATCGGTGGTATTGACTTCTCGGTCCCAGTCATAGGAAAACCCGAACATTTTCAGCTGGCGGCGAAACGTGTCGATATTCTGCTGTGTGGTGATAGCGGGATGAACGCCGGTTTTGACGGCATACTGCTCCGCCGGCAAGCCGAAAGCATCCCAGCCCATCGGATGCAGGACGTTAAACCCTTTCATACGTTTATACCGTGCAATGATATCCGTCGCGGTATATCCCTCCGGATGGCCGACATGCAAGCCCGCGCCCGATGGGTACGGAAACATATCAAGCACGTAATACCGTTTATCTTTTGGAAATGACGGGTCTTCGGTGGTCTTGAATGTTTGATTCTTTTCCCAATAATCCTGCCATTTTCTTTCGATTTCATTAAAGTCGTATTTGGCTGCGTCTGCTCTCTGTTCCGGTTTTTCTGACATGTTCTTTCCTTGAGTGTAAATATTCCCGCAAATGGCTCAGATGGACGCAAATAAAAAACGTCGATTGCGTGCGATACGGGTTACATAACTTAATGCGCTTATCGGATTCTCTCACAGTTAGCGAATTACTTGTCAGCCTGAGCTTGTCGAAGGCTGATTTTATTGATCGTTTGTCATGCTTCGACAGCTGCTCCTGAGCCCTGCCGAAGGGCTCAGCATGACTTTGTGAGCCAACCCGATGAGCAGGTAACTTAATGCGGTAGCGGAAATGGTTTCCGAGAACTACAGCGCACGAATTATAAAAAAAGTGTGTGCCAAATGCAACCCCTCCTTAGCCTCATTTAAAACTGAAGGGACTGGGTATGTTTTCAGCTGCCACACTCAAAAAAAAGTGCAAAATCATGACGAAAGTCATAGTTTATTGAGATTTTTTTTACGAAAATTAGACTATTAATCTTAGAATTCGGCTATTAATTGACCGAAATTCTGAATTCAAGAAGACTAAAAAGTTTCAAATCATATTCAACTAAAATATCAGGAGACTGATTATGTACAAGGATATTCAAGTGCCAAAGGACGGCGCAAAGATCACTATTGACAACGGAAAACTGAAAGTACCGGATAATCCAATTATACCATTCGTCGAAGGCGACGGCACGGGACGTGACATCTGGCGGGCATCGGTTCGCGTTTTTGACGCTGCGGTTGCGAAAGCTTACGGCGGAAAACGCAAGATGCACTGGATGGAAGTGTACGCCGGTGAAAAATCATTTAAGATGTCCCAAAGCTGGCTTCCGGATGAGACGGTCGAAGCTTTTAAGGAATTTTTGGTCGGCATCAAAGGACCATTAACAACGCCGATCGGCGGCGGCATCCGCTCGCTGAATGTAGCGCTTCGTAAACTGCTTGATCTGTATGTTTGCCTGCGCCCGGTTCGTTGGTACAAAGGCGTTCCCTCCCCGGTCATTCATCCTGAATATGTGGACATGGTTATTTTCCGAGAAAATACTGAGGATATCTATACCGGCATCGAGTTTCAATACGGCACAGAGGACAATAAAAAGTTCAAACAGGTTTTTAAGGAAGCCTTTCCAAAAGAATACGCTAAAATGCGATTCCCGGATACAGCCGGTATAGGGATCAAGCCGGTTTCCGTCGAAGGTACTGAACGTCTGGTTCGCGCCGCAATCACGTGGGCGCTGCTGAATAAACGCAAGAGCGTGAATTTCGTACACAAGGGCAATATTATGAAATTTACGGAAGGCGCTTTCAAGGATTGGGGTTACACACTGGCCGCGCGTGAATTCAGAAACCAGATCGTTACCGAACGCGAAACATGGATTCTGGGAAATAAAGAAAAAAACGCCAACCTGAGCGTGGAAGAAAACGCCAAGGCGATCGACCCCGGTTTTGACATGATGTCGCCGGCACAGCAAAACGACATTACGAAGGAAGTTGAAGCGGCGCTGAAATTATGGGATACGCATGGCGACGGCAAGTGGAAATCCATGCTTCTCATTAAAGATTCCATTGCCGACGTGAGTCTGCAATTTACTCTGATTCGTCCGCGCGATTATGATGTGATTGCCACGCTTAACTTGAACGGCGATTATCTCTCCGACGCGCTTGCCGCGCAGGTTGGCGGCATCGGGATTGCGCCCGGCGCTAATATTAACTATGTCACGGGGCATGCGATATTCGAAGCGACGCACGGAACGGCTCCAAAATATGCCGATCTCGACAAGGTGAATCCCGGCTCGGTAATTCTTTCTGGCGAAATGATGTTCCGTTATATGGGCTGGACTGAAGTGGCCGACCTGATCGTCAAAGGCATGGAAGGGGCTGTAGCTGCCAAGACCGTTACATACGATTTTGCCCGCTTAATGGACGGCGCAAAAGAGATCAAGTGCAGCGAATTTGCAGATGCAATGATCAAACACATGTAAGAAGATAAAATCAGATTTCTAAAAAAAGTCACCCTGACTTGTCGAAGGGTGACTTTTTTTTATTGTACTTTTTGAATTAATTCCGAAGGCCGTGAGTTACTTCAACAAAAAATCCAGATTGGCGCCTGGCTTATATTCGGCCGGTACTTCATTTTTCCTGAAAATTTTCGTACCGTTGATCCCTCCAAGCATAACGGATGCGCCTTCGATGCGAAGCCAAGCTCCTTCGCGCAAACCCACGACGACGGTATCGTTCATTTCGTGGAACTCATTGATTCGCTGTTCGCGTGTCTCGCCTTGATGGGTAGAATTCGGATCCGGATCAATATAGTGCGGATTGATATTGAACGGCACGAGCCCCAGCGCGTCAAATGTCGGCGGATACACGATCGGCATGTCGTTGGTCGTCTTGATCGAAACGGTGGCAACATTGGTTCCGGCGCTTGCGCCGATGTAAGGCATGCCGTTTTGAACTTTTTCCCGTATGACCGTAATTATTTTCTCGTCGTACATTCGTTTTAACAAACGAAATGTATTTCCTCCGCCGATATGAATTGCTGAGGCGGTTTTCACGCCCTCACCGGGATCTTTGAATTCATGAATGGAACGAACATCAATACCCATCTTTGCGTAGCGCTCACGGGTTTTGGCCGTGTAGCCGTCCAGATCATTGAGGGCGTATGGAACAAATAAGATCGATCTAATTTCGCCAAGAAAATCTTTGATCTCGCCGGCGCAGTGATCAAGAAAACCGCCGCCGTAATTGGTGGAATTGCTGATGAGAAGTAGTCGCATAGTTTTTTCCTTAAGTTATATAATTATCAGTGATCATCGTGATCATCGTAACCATCGCGACCATCGTGAACATCGTAAACACCGTGAACACCGTGAATGCTATCAACTTACAAATCGGCTAAATAATAAACATCTTTCACAGCTTTTCCGCTTTTTTCTTGTTTCACAACCAAGGCTCCTTTGGCCCGTAATTCAATAATTCTCGGGTTAATATAATTTGTGTCTTCATGACAATTCTCCGTCAACGTTCCGCAGCATTAAGAAGTTATTAACGTGGAAATTGTGCAGCGGTTACTCGAATTGATGCAAAGTTTAACCAATTACATCTTCATGGTCAATTGAATTCTCCCCTTGGCAATATCCACGCCCAGAACCTTTACGTCCACCACATCGCCCACTGCTACGACTTCCATCGGGTTCTTCACGTACTTGTTGGACAACTGGCTGATATGAACCAGCCCGTCCTGTTTGACTCCGATATCCACAAAAGCGCCAAAATCAACTACGTTTCGAACAGTTCCTTTGAGTGTCATGCCTTCCCGCAGATCCTCCATTTTCAACACATCGGACTTGAAAATCGGTTTCGGCATTTCTTCTCGCGGATCGCGCCCGGGTTTTTTTAAGTTTTCAAGAATATCCTTCAAGGTTGGCAAGCCCACGCCAACTTCGCCCGCAATATTTTCAAGAGGAAGATTTGAATTCTTTAATTGAAGATCAAGGAGATTTCCTGCAATTTTTGGATCAACAATACTAAATTTACTAAGCAGTTTTTCCGTTGCCAGATAGGATTCCGGATGAATGGATGTGTTATCTAATACATTCTCTCCGTCAGGAATTCGCAGGAAGCCCGCGCATTGTTGAAAAGCTGCCGGTCCGATGCCGCTGACCTCCAGCAATTGTTCGCGCCGCACAAATTTGCCTTTGGCATCCCGGAATCGAATGATCGACGTAGCCGTTTTAGACGAAAGCCCGGAAACATAGGTCAGCAGGGATGCGGAGGCCGTATTTAGATTGACGCCAACATAATTCACTGCAGATTCGACTACGGACGTCAGCGTATCGGCTAAACGTTTCTGATTGAGATCATGCTGATACTGTCCAACGCCGATGGATTTAGGATCGATCTTAACCAATTCAGCAAGTGGGTCAAGCAAGCGTCTTGCAATAGAAATATTGCCGCGCTGAGACGCGTCAAGGTCAGGAAATTCCTCCTTCGCGATCTTCGATGTTGAATAGACCGATGCGCCGGCTTCACTGACGATAGTATAGACCAACTCCAGCTCCCCCTTCTCCTTTTTCAAATCGGCAATAATATCTGTAACCATGGCTTCGGTTTCCCGCGACGCTGTTCCGTTTCCGATTGAAATGACTGTCACCCAATATTTTTTGACGAAATTCTCTATGATTTTTATCGACGCATGAATTTCTTTCTGGGGTTCATGCGGATAAATCGTATCGCCGGCGAGATACTTACCGGTTTCGTCGATCACTGCAACCTTACAACCTGAACGGAATCCCGGGTCGATGCCCATGATAACTTTGCCTTTGGTCGGAGCCTGAAGGAGTAAATTTTTCAGATTGACTCCAAAAACACCGATAGCATGTTCTTCCGCTTTTTCGGTGAACTCGCCACGCACTTCCCGTTCGATAGAAGGAGCGATCAGACGGTAATAGCCTTCCTGAATAGCTTCGACAACTTGTTCACGAAATATCGATTTTTGTTTTTTTATATATCGATTACCAATCAAATTACAACAAGTTTCTTCATCCACCTTGAGGTTGACTCGGAGTTTTTCTTCACGTTCGCCGCGATTGACCGCCAGAATGCGATGCGGCGGCATTTTGTTAATCGCTTCTTTGTAATCGTGGTACATTTCGTAATCTTTGTCATCTTCCGCTTTTTTCTCCACAATCAGAATTCCATCGTCTTTGGTGAATTCACGAATGACTTTACGAACGCCCGCATCTTCGCTGATCATTTCTGCGACTATATCCCGCGCGCCCTGCAGAGCCTCTTCGACAGACCCCACTTTCTTTTCAACGCTAATATATTCTTTCGCATAATCCTCGACAGCGCCCCGTATCACTTCCTGAGCCAAAATTATGAGAGCCAAAGGTTCAAGGCCTTTCTCCTTCGCAATAATTCCTTTGGTTCGACGTTTTGGTTTGAAAGGCAGGTAGAGATCTTCAAGCTCTTGTAATTTTGCAGCGCTTTCAATTTTCTTCCTGAGTTCTTCAGTCAGTTTCCCCTGTTCGTCAATGGACTTTAGAACCGTTTCTTTTCGAGCTTCGAGGGCGCGATAGTACGTCACCTTATCAAGAATACCGCGTATCTGATTTTCATCCAGACTGCCCGTAACTTCTTTTCGATAACGTGTGATAAAAGGAACCGTGTTTTCGAGATCAAGCAGTTCCACCGTTGCATGAATATTCCGTTCAGTAATGGATAACTCTTTTGCGATTAATCTAATGATGTCATGTTCGGTCATGAAACAATACTCCTGAGTGATAAAGCAGGCCGCAGAAATCAAAGAGGCACTATGAGCCCGAAAATTATTTTCGATCTGTGTGTCAGTTGGATGTTGAGTTTATTTTAGCGTTTGAATAATAACCGTTTTGGAATGAAAATACAAGGGGCTGAATATTACGTAATAACTCGTATTGAGCATTCAACTGAATAGAGTAAATTAGGATACATTTATCTAAAATAACTATTTCATTCAGATCATTGAAAACCTATCTTCTGAAAAGAACCCAGGTAATTCGTAGCCCATTGGCTAAGGTCTTTGAGTTTTTTGAATCGCCTGAAAACCTTTCGATAATTACACCGCCATGGTTACGGTTTGTTATAAAGACGCCATTGCCAATCGATATGAGATCCGGCACCGTGATTGAATACACCATACGATGGCTTGGCATACCGGTTCGATGGAAAACTAAAATTACGGACTATGAACCGCCGTTACGTTTTGTTGACGAACAAATCACTGGTCCTTATTCCTTATGGCACCATACACATGTTTTTCGTGAAACAAAAGGGATGACTGAAATGACAGACACGGTACGATACCGGCTCCCGTTCGGCATCTTCGGCCAACTGGTTCATTGGCTTCTGGTGCACAGACAATTACAAAAAATTTTTGATTTTCGCTATCGAGCAATCGAAACGATATTCAATAGCATCCATTCTTAACAGGTGAATTGAAACGCGGAGTATTTTATGAAAATCGTTTTAGCCGGCGCAACCGGATTCATCGGTCAAAAGTTGATTGATAAGCTACTGGCAGATGAACACAAAATCGTTATACTTACACGGAATCCCAATAAGGCAAGGAACACGTTTGGCAGTAGTGTGAATGCGATTAAGTGGGATGCGCATTCAACCGGCGATTGGTGCAATGCTATCAATGGTTCAGGCGCTGTAATCAATCTGGCCGGAGAATCTTTAGCGGCTAGTCGATGGAACGAATCCCAAAAACAACTATTACGCGACAGCCGAATTAATGCAACTCGTGTGATCGTTCAGGCGATTGAAGGATCATCCGACAGGCCGTCCGTTCTGGTTAACGCAAGCGCAGTCGGCTATTACGGAGATGTGCCGGACGATACGGTTACAGAAAAGTATCCTGCCTCTAACGATTTTCTGGGAATCTTGAGCAAACAATGGGAAGATGAAGCGCATCAAGCGGATCGTTTGGGCGTTCGTGTTGTTTGTTTGCGAATCGGAATTGTCCTCGGCGGCGGCGGCGGAGCGCTGGAGAAAATGATTCTTCCGTTCAAATTTTTTATCGGCGGGCCGCTGGGCTCCGGCAAGCAATGGTTTCCATGGATCCATCGGGACGACGTAATTGACAGCATTCGATTTGTTTTGATGAACGAAAAAATTACCGGCGCGGTCAATCTGACGGCGCCTAGTCCGGTCACGATGAATGATTTCTGTAAAACACTCGGCAGAGTCATGGGCCGTCCTTCTATAATGCGCGTCCCAGGATTTGTATTGAAATTGGCCGTTGGGGAATTCGCTCAGTTTCTTCTGGCTGGCCAAAAAGCCGTTCCGGATAAGCTCTTGAAGAATAAGTATCAGTTTCTCTATTCCGACCTTGAGAAGGCTTTGAGAAACATACGGGTATAGCAGATTCAATTCCGGAGATTTTGTTTTACGGTAGCCGTTGTGTCAGTAATCCACGCGATGCTTTGCTGCAAATAGGACACATAGGAGTTAGCCTCATAGTGGCCCAACCCGTCTGCGATCACCAGCTCTGCGCGCCGGTTGTTTGAATGCATAACTTCAACTGCTCGACGAACGGAAGCGGTGCCAAAGAGTTCGTCATGCTGACCTTGAATGACATAATGCGGAACTGCCCCCGTCAGAAATCCGACAGGCTCTGATGCCATCGGAATCGCTGCAAAAAAAATATCGGAATATTTATCGGCATAGTACCACGTCCCAATACCACCCATACTATATCCGGTAATAATGATTTTCTGAGGATCCACCGGCCATTCGTCTATGGCCATTGATATAAAAGACATTACCGCTTGCTCGCTCTTTTTGTCTAACCATGATTCTCCGGGCGCGTCCGGCGCTACGATAATAGCTCCCAAATCTGATAATGCCGGTTGCACCAAAACCTGCATGTAATTGTTTCCGCGATAGGGCGTTGCGGGGCCTGCATAATGTAATGCAATAACGAGCGGAACTTTTTTATTTTGTGGAATGACCGGAACCCACAATCCGTAAAGTAAATCATTTCCGTCACTCATTCTCGCTGACTCCGTATGGAATCCTGCGGATAAAACAACATCGTTAATATCCTGCCTGTTGACATAAACGCCAGATGTTTGTTCACAAGCGCAAAGACCGAAGAATAAAACAAATACAGAAAAGCGAATCATAATTATCTCACGTATGATTTGAAATTTTTACGTAGAATTCTATTTGCGGTTGCATTATTATTTTTTTTGAAACATAAATCTTCGGCTTGAGTATATAGGTTCAACTGTAGAGGAGATAGTGAATATGAAATTTTTCTCAATTGTTTTTGCAGCCTGGATATTGGTTTATTGTCATGATATCACTGCACAGGAAGCAAAACCCCGCTATTTCTATGGCAGCGTGAATTATATGTTTCCAAAATACACGGAGCCTCTAGCCAGCCGGGCTTCTTTTGCTTCACGCGTTCCTGAATCAGCGCACATACCTTTACATATTGATGCTGTTGGCTATTACTTTAGTTACAAAAAATTGACTTTAATCGGCGGCGTGATGCAGGTCGATATCGATCGTTACAGCGCCTATAGTGAAAAGCTCCAGGTTGAATATTATCAGCCGTCTTTCAGCGTTTTCCATTATCTCGACGGACAAATTGGTTCCGGCTTATTTATCCGTGGAGATATCGGCCCTGCGTTTTTGCGCATTTCTTCAAACGACCAAGGAACCGAAAAATCAAATATTGGATGGGGTTACTTACTTGGAGCGGGCGCTTCGCTGTCAACGGGATCCACTATTCTGCTTGCCTCAGCAAATTTCGCCAGTAAATCATTTCACGATAAATCGTACCGGTTTTTCAGTTTGGGCCTTGGTATCATGATTAAGAAGGCCAATTAAATGTTTTCACAAAATTAAATTCCGCACTATCCTTCATTTTCATTATCCAATTTATTTCAACTCTTCTTCCATTTGATTGTGCATCCGATCGCTTTAGTAAAATTAACTGCGGGCTTCTGTCCTTTAATCAGCGCGTTAATTGCCGCTTCCACGTATTTATTTTTTGCAGCATCGGCGTTCTCGGTATTGTCATCAATGGCGCCTATGTAAACCACCTCAAGGCCGCCTGATGTTTTTTGAAGAACATACATGTGCGGCGTGCGCGTGGCGCCGTACGTTCTGGCTATCTCCTGCGTTTCGTCTACGAGATAAGGAAAGGTGAATTTCTTTTCTTTGGCGCGCGTGATCATATTATCGAACGAGTCCTCAGGATAATCCGTCGGATCGTTCGGATTGATTGCGATCACGGGATATCCGAGAGATGCAAATTTTTTGTCCAACGCAATGATCCGATCTTCGTAGGCTTTGGAATATGGGCAGTGATTGCAGGTGAACGTGACGATGAATCCATTGACATCATCTCCGTAATTTTTCAGCGACACATATTTTCCGTCCACATTTTTCAAGCTAAAGTCACGCGCTTTATCCCCGACTTTATAACCTTGAGCCAAGAGATTTCCGGCCAAAAGTAAAAACGCAAATAAAAAGCTAACGGTATTTTTTTTCATATTTAATTCCTTTCAATGATGGATTGTATCAGGGATTGAAGTTCCTCTAACGAAAATTTCTTCTCATAGAAAACCCGTATATTTTTCTTCGAGTTGACGATCAACGTTGCAGGAATCGCACCGGACCACTCCGGACTGACCTTATCTATGTAGGAATTGGCATCGGGTTCGTCCAGCAAAACAACGGCCGATCGGATATTTTTTTTCTTCACGAACGGAATCACTTTTTTTTCAAGTTCCGATTTAAAATCCAGGCTGATCAAAACCACTTGCAATTTTTCGTTCTTATATGTTTCATTCACCGTTTCAAAATGCGGTAATTCTTCCACGCATGGACTGCACCATGTGGCCCAGAAATTGAACACATACGTGGTGTCGTTCTGTTTATTTAACGATGTAACAAGTTCCTGAAAAGAAACTACATGTACATTCTGCGCATGAGCATGGGATGCCAGAAATAAAACACTAAAAATTACTACGATTGGCTTTATACTAATTATCTCTTCTTTTAAGGATTGGTATTTAATTAAGATCTCTGATACAACGAATAGAAAATCCATATTGTGGATGTTGAGGAGCCCTTCGCAAAGTGTCATGTTTGGCACTGACTGTCCTTGACCAAACAAAGTGAGAATCCACCTGCGTCGATGACCAAAAAACGGCCGTCAAACCAAATCGATTGTCGAATCCATTTTCATTCCAATATCCTGCCGGCCTGGCAGAAAAGCCTGTTTCATTGGTAGCGTTCTTGTCGGTGTGCCAATATAAGCTATCTTTCAGTTTCGCTGCTCCAAGGTCACCCAAGTACTCTCCAAGTATTTTCCATTCATCATCGGTGGGCAAATGCCAACCTTTCGGAACAACTCGAATGGCCGTGTGCCAATCATATAAACGGCCGTAAATCCTCACATTAATTGAATCGTTGTTAGGCAGATAAGATACGGCGGGCTCTCCGTCGCAGGTTCGTGTAACGCGAAGATTTTCAGTCATCCAAACCTGTGTACCAATTTGCGCAGTATGGTAACGATTGCCATCTATGTCGACTGCCAATCCACTGCTGTTTCCGGATTGCCCACAAGCCGGGGCAAACGAAGTGAAAATAAGTAAGAATACGAGAGCTAACGTCGCACATGAATTTGACATAAATTCATCTCTAGAAGTGTAAAAACTGGTGTTCCGTATTACGTTGACCAAGGTAAAGTTGTTTCACCCGGTTTGAGTTAATTTATTTAGTTTGCTATTGCGATAACTAAACGAAAAATACACGACCAGGCCGATGGCAAGCCAAATTGAAAAACGAAACCAATTGGTCGTGCCCAATTCGGTCATTAGATAGAGACAACTGGTCAGGCCCAGAATGGGTATCAATGACAGTTTCTTTACATAGGCGGCAACAGATAATCCGCAGGATACCAAAATAAACAGAAGCATCGGAATTTTGTGTTTAAAAACGTCCCAACCGAATTCTTTTCCTGCAGGGTCCTGCATACTGAAGAATTGATTCCAGCCCTCACCATTATATTGATAAGACAAATAAATCCCAGTCGCCAACAACGCGGGAACGATATAACGGCTATTCACATACGGAATTTTAAATTTGGGTGTCGGAGCGGATTTTGAATTCTGCAAGACCAGGGAACCTCCGCAAACCAAGACAAACGCAAATAGCGTTCCGATACTTGTAAGGTCGGTCACCTCGGTAAGATTCATAAACAAAGCCGGAACAGCCACTACGAAGCCTGCTATGGCGGTAGAGAATGACGGCGTGTGAAATTTCGGATGAACTTTAGCAAAACGTTTTGGCAGGAGTCCGTCGCGGCTCATCACCATCCATATACGAGCCTGCCCGATCTGGAATACCAGGAACACGCTGGCCGTTGCGATCACCGCGCTGATTGCGACAACGCCGCTGAGCCAGTTTAATCCAACCTGTTTGAACACAAACGCCATCGGGTCGCCAACGGCTAATTCTGAATAATTGACCATGCCGGTCAGTGTCAATGAGATGATGATATACAATACCGTACATATGAGCAGAGAATAGATCATGCCGCGCGGCAGATCACGCTGTGGATTCTTGCATTCCTCCGCCGTAGTTGAGATCGCGTCAAAGCCAATGTATGCAAAGAAGACCGCCGACACGCCTTTCAAAACTCCCGTAACTCCATGGGGCGCAAATGGCGACCAGTTGTCCGGGTTGATGTAAAAAAATCCGACCGTGATGACGAGAAAAATAATTCCGAGCTTAATTCCCACCATAATATTACTCGCATTACGCGATTCCCGGATACCCACGTAGATCAGTAATGAGATCAGCAATGTAATAAGGAGAGCCGGAACGTCCGCAACAATATGAAGCGGGCCGAGGACGGGCGCTTTTTCCCATGCATGGTATGCGCTCGCCAGCGAATACGGTATGTCGGATATGACCTGGCCTTGCGCGAGCATATGAACTACCTGATCGTGTCCTCTTAGCGCGCTCAAGAAATCCATGGTAATGTATTCCGGAAGCACCCATCCGATTCCTGCCAAAAATCCGGTGAAATAGTCCGACCACGAGATTGCAACTGCGATATTGCCGATCGCATATTCCATCAAAAGATCCCAGCCTATGATCCACGCAATCAATTCTCCAAAAGACGCATATGCGTAAGTATATGCGCTTCCTGCGACGGGAATCATGGACGCAAATTCAGCATAACACATGGCAGAAAATCCGCACGCAATAGCGGTAAAAACAAAAAGCAAAGAAACTGCCGGGCCTCCGCTTGCTGCGGCGTTTCCTATCGTACTGAAAATTCCGGCACCGACTACCGCCGCAATTCCAAATGCAGTCAGATCGCGCACCGTAAGCGTTCGATTCAGCTTCGCGCCATGAGATTCTTCCAATAATCCTTTTTCCGCTTCATCCAGAATATGCTGCACCGATTTGGTGCGGAATAAATTTTTGAGCATCCTGATTCCGTTCGTTTTATGAACTTACGCTGTTAAAATTATTAACAAAGTTGAAATATAGAAATGCGTTTAAAAAAATATTGATGGGGACGGCAAAAAAGTTTAAGTAATTCGCCGTTTTATAGCAAGCAATTATTGAAATGGGTTAGAATTACGAGTTCTTTATTATGAAAAATTTCTGACTCGAGCTTCAGCCCTATGTTACGTGTTCAGAGAAGGGTGCTCTTCGGGCACCCATTCTCCTTACACGTTAACTGATCAAAAAAATTGATAACACGTTACTAAAAAGTCAAACGCAGACTGGCGCCGGGTCTGCCTTTATCCATCATGGTCATACCCACATCGAATCCTTGGGCTTTATTGTGGTTGCGTACACACTTGCGCGCATCAAATAATTGCCAGATGTAAACACCAACGCCGACAACGGCTGCGGAGGCGACTGCGGCCACTTCGCCATTGCTCAATTTCTTGATCTTGGTGGTGCGAACTTCATAATCGTCTCCTTCTATATCGGTGACAATGACCTTTCGCTCTGCGGCAATTCCGGTGACCACACCGGCGCAAATGGCTTCGGTAAATGCGATACCGATTCCCCGCCAGGTCTTACCGGCATAGATCTGCCCGAAACCGGGCGCGCCTAACGAAAGAATGACCCCCAGACGCTCGTCTTTTTGGATCTTCTGTTGGGCATTCGTCGACGACGAAACCGTGAAAAGGATAATCAATAATACCGACAACCAAATAAACGGGCGTTTGCGTTCCGGTCGTTGTTTTAATTCCCTGAAATCATGCATATATTTTTTCCTTTTATTAATTTAAATTAAATGCGCCTTTTATACGCGCCGCATCAAAAATGGTTTCATGTTTCTATTTAAGCGAATACAGCTATGGACATTTCATAAACGTATTTTCCAATTCGGACATATCACGCCCTGGAATCGGCATTTGACGTAATGAAATTCTAAAGTCGCTAACAAGGCTCTCGATAAGTCTAATTTTAGTCAATGATACTAATTACTTGTTCAGAAATTTCCTCCAATGATTTCAATTTCACATCGGCAATATCGTATTTCGTGTGATCCCACACGCAGTGTTCCGGAATACAAATCGTCTTCATACGAGCGGCTTTCGCTGCGATCAGTCCGTTAAACGAATCTTCTATAGCAAGGCAGGATGTGGGATCAACATTCAACAATTTGGCTGCAGTAAGATAAATCGCCGGATGCGGCTTGCCGTACATCTCGTTTTCCCCGGAATGAATTATTTCAAATTCGGAATGCAAATTGAACTTGCTCAAAACAGCATTAATCAAAACCATATCGGAAGAAGACGCCAGAGCAATTTTTATTTTTTTATTCTTAAAAAACCGAAGGGCGTATTTAACGCCGGAAATAAGTTCGCCGCGCTGATTCACCAAGTTAATAACGCCCATTACAATTTCATCCTGGACCTGTTTCAGCCGCATCCCGTTCCACGGACAGCGCCGGTACCAGTGTTGTACCACTTCATCAATTCGTAAGCCGATCGTTTGACGGCACATATCGTCGGTAATATCGATTCCTACTTTTTTAAAAACCACTTTCTCGGCAGCCTGCCAGAATGGTTCCGAATCGATCAAAATGCCGTCCATATCAAAGATCACGGCTTCAATCATGATAACGATTCTCGCAATTTTTTGTCCGCCAGAATTTCCATTGCGTGCGACGCCTTGAGTTTCTTATCGCCATGTTCGATATACACAGGCCCGATCTGCGAGGCAACGATCATCGCTTCCATATTCAGCAGTTTATTCCGCTGTCCTATTGCAATCAGCGCCTCGTACATCGCCTGCCGCGCCCGGTTTTCCATCAATTGAATTTCTTTTCCTATGGCGTGCAGATGCTGAATGAATTCGTCATCAGAAAGACTTTCCTTCTCATGTGCGATGTAAGACATTACAGTATACCCGCAACGCCTCACATATTCTTCGTTGGAATTGATCCATTGAAGCATCTTCAATTTTGCAAATGATGACAGCGCCACCACGTTACCAACAAACTCATCGGCAACTGCATAATAATGAATCCGCGTAATCCAATCGTCCATTAAGCTTTCGTTTATCGCATTCTGTTCGACGATCATCGTCGCGAGTATTTGCGCATCGATGTTATTCGATTTCCATAATTCCAGAGCTAAGCGCTGATCGGAACCTATTTTTTTTTTTAGTCTTTTGAATTGCGCAGTACTCACGCCGAAATAATTACCCGTCGCGCCGTGTAAAACGTAAGCCGCACGTAATTTCTCAGTCCCAACCCGTTCCAACGCTGCCATTGTTTCCTGAAACGTCACGGTTTGCCTTTCTTTGATGCAATGCGTCCCAATTCTGTGATGGCCGACAAGTGGTGGTCATCGTGCTCTGCCGTAAAATACACCATATCCACCACGCGCATCGGTCTTTGGATACGCGGATGAAGTGCGATGACCTGATGAGTTTCATCGTCGAGACTCTCAAGCCGGTGTATAAACCGGTTTCGCGACTCGCGAAAAGCCTTTAGTATGTTGTCTATGGTATTCCGGTTATGATTGGCATCGTGCGTTTTTCGATTCGTTCCGTCCCAGGCGCGCAGCGTCTTTGCGCGGAAAATAAAATCATCCACACGCCCGCTGTGGAGTTCGTCCAGATCGAGTAAATGTCCGGCATGTTCCTGAATTGACCAACCGTGTTCCGGCTTAACAGTCAGTATTCCTTTCGGCATTCCGCGCAACAATTCTTCCAATCGCGCCGGCGTGCCGCGGATACGTTCCATAAAATTAGGAAACATTCCTAAAGGATAACCCAACTCAAAATTTCGTTCGATCCATTTTATTCTTGTGATCATAATGCAGCCCGCAGCATTTTATTATTTTGAACTGACCTTTTTTCAGTGGCGTTATTTACATTATTTCCATTTCAACTGTTTTTTCTTTTTTGAAGGTCGCCAGACCCACCATCATCAACAGCGCCGTTGCAATGATGACAAAAAACAAGACCCCTTCATTGAAATTCTTCAATAAAAGCCATTCGGGAATACTGTAAAACAGGATAATGGTAATCAACCCTCTGGGCATCAAAAATAGTTCCGGGAATAGATTTCCTTTTAAAAAACTTTTCAAATACAGAAAACGTACCGCCAGCAAAACCAGAATGATGGCCGTTCCCATCATGACAACTTCGGGATGGGTCAAAGAAATAATGTCTATGGAGTAGCCAAACAAAATAAAAAAGAAGGTTCTTATCAGAAAAGCCGACTCGGCAGTAATGGAACGCATTTGTTCCAACAAGCCGGGTAATATGGATAAGTCGACATGTTTTGTAACGATAGCCGGGACAGAGGAAAAGTTATTAATCAAAATCCCAAAGACTAGAATAAGCAGTAGTGAAGGCAGATGATATATTTTTCCTATCCCATACAACATCAACAGCAGCGCAAAAATCATAAAAAACTTAATATGCGTTTTGATCCGCGCAAGCGTAAAGAAAAGCAAAAATGAAGCAACAAGAGAAATGAGAATCACTAAAATCAAAGTGCCGCCAAACGTTACCAAAGAGCCGAGTTTAAGGACGCGCTCGGTGATGAGAAAGTTAAATAGCATAATACCGATGATGTCGGAAAAAGAAGCCTCGTATACTAGAAACTCTTTTTTATCAGGCGCCAAATGCACAACCGTCGGAATCACGATAGCGCTGCTGATGATAGAAAAAGGAATTGAGTACACCAGACAAATCCGAAAAGGCTGCTCCATCCAATAGTACAAAACACCGGCGAGTAAAAAACTCGATATAAACAAAATGAGTAATGCCGATAGGAATGAATTCCGAATGAGCGGCACACGTTCTTTGGTTAATTTTAAATCTAACGATGCTTCCAGAACGATCATGATCAGCCCGAGTGTGCCCAAAAACTCCACATACGGCCGTATTTTTTCCAGATAAATGCCTGTATACGCCGATGTTTGGCTCAAGGCAACTCCTGTGGCCATCAAAAGCAAAACGGATGGAATTTTTGACCATCGGCTGAATTGATCAAAGAGATACGAGGCTAGAACAAGCCCGCTCAGGATAATGATAGTTGTATTGGTATTAATGTCCACGAAACCCTGGTCGTTATTGATTTTTTAGATCTATGACCCGATATAGGTCAGTCCTGCGATCATGCCAATTCAGCACGCTGCCTGTTTGTCGGTTTTTCTTCAGCAGTTCCAGATCAACTTCATCCACAATGATCGTTTCCACATTCGGCGTCGCTTCGGATTGGATCGCATCGCGCGTAAACGGAATATCCGAAGGCGAAAATATGGCCGATTGTGCGTAATGCACGTCCAGATTTTTCACATCGGGAAGGTTTCCTACGCTGCCGGCGATAGCAACATACACATGGTTTTCAATGCAGCGCGCCTGGGCGCAGTAACGCACGCGAAGATAGCCATATCTCTCATCCGTGCAGAACGGAACAAAAATGATCTGCGCGCCTTGTTCTACAGCCATCCGGCTCAGTTCGGGAAATTCAATATCATAACATATCTGAATGGATATTTTCCCTTTGTCTGTATCAAATACTCTTAATTCATTTCCTGCCTTGACGCCCCACCACACCTTTTCATTCGGCGTGATATGCAGTTTGTACTGTTTGTCCAAAGTACCGTCTCTTCGAAAGAGATGAGATATATTATAAAGATCATCTCCTTCGACGGTAAAATGAGACCCTCCGATAATATTGATATTATATTTTATGGACAAACGATTGAACAGTTCGAGATAATTGGAAGTAAATTTCGCCAACTGGCGAATGGCTAAGGCCGGCCGGTCTGATGGAAGAAAAGATAACAGCTGGGTTGTAAACATTTCCGGAAATACTATAAAGTCCGATTTATAATCGGATGCGACGTCGACAAAATATTCAACTTGCCTGGCAAAATCATCGAAACCGTTTATCGACCTCATTTGATATTGCACGGCGCAAATTCTTACCGGCGCGACGCGAGCCCATTTAAGCGATTTGTGAGGAACGTAATCCAGATTGGTCCACTCCAAAAAAGTCGCAAATCCTCTTGACGCGGCATCGGACGTCATATAATTAGGGATCAATCTCTTCAACACGAACCCATTTGAAATTTGCGTGGTCAATACGGGGTCAATAAGTTTTTTATCAATGACTTTGTCTACATATTCACGCGCTTCCATTTGATCCGCATAATTATCGTACCCGGGTATGCGGCCGCCGATAACGATGCGCATCAGGTTAAACTCTCGCGCAACCTCTTTGCGGGCCTCGTATAGCCGTCGCGCCAATTTTAATCCCCGATATTCGGGGTCCACCATTATTTCTATCCCGTATAGCGTGTCTCCCTTGGAATCATGATTACGTATGAACCCTTCATCTGCAATTTCCCGCCAACTGTGCCATTCCGAATACAAATCAAAATTAAGGATGAGACTGCTTGATGAAGCGACGATCTTCGATTCATATTCTACGCAGATCTGACCTTGAGGAAAAACAGCCAATTGACTTTGAAACTGTTCCTGGCTCCACGGTTTCATACCCGGAAAACACTTCAGCTGCAGTTCCGTGACCTTCCCATAGTCTTCATAGGTAAGATTTCGTGTAACAATCTTTTTCTCAAAATCTTTTAAATACATAGGCATCCCTTGTAGATTATCGGATTATAAAGAACGATAGAGTATACGAATTTAGCGGTTTTGTTGAAAGAACTTTTAAATTAGCATACCTTTCAATGCATTCGAAGCACTTTCGCTCCGCGGGTATGTTTATATTTCAATTCAATCAAAGCGCGATTGGCGTCTTCAAGAGGAAATTCCAGGACCTCCGGCTTGATTAGAATTTCTGAGGCCAGTTGTAAAAATTCCGATACATCGTTTCGTGCCACATTTGCAACACTTTTGATTTCCTTTTCCATCCAAAGATGCCGCGCATAATCCAGCTGCAGCAAGCAATTTTTATCATCATGCTCCTTGCGGATTGCATTAATAACGAGCCGGCCGCCGGCTTTCAAATTCTTCATCGCTTCTACAACCGGTTTCCACGCAGGTGTGGAATCAATAACCGCGTTCATCATTTCCGGTGACGATTGCATTATATCGCCGGCCCATACGGCTCCTAGTTCAATTGCGAAATTACGCTCTTCCTCGCTTCGGGCAAAAACAAATATTTTTGATTCGGGAAACTGATGCTTCACGAGTTGGATCACAATATGCGCTGAAGCCCCGAATCCGGTCAGCCCCAGATTCTGGCCGTTTTTCAAGCCGGTCAAACGCAGTGAGCGGTATCCGATGGCGCCCGCGCAGAGCAGAGGCGCCGCTTCCGCATCGGAAAAAATGTCCGGGATCTTGTAGGCAAATTGTTCATCGACGGCCATATATTCCGCATAACCCCCGTCGGCGTCCCGGCCCGTCGCCCTAAAATGTTCACATAAGTTTTCTGTTCCGTTTGTGCAGAAAACACACTTCCCGCAGGTCGAAAAAATCCATGCGACACCAACACGATCCCCTATTTCGAAAAGAAAGGCATTTTTCCCTTTTTGCTCAATCCGGCCAATAACCTGATGCCCGGGAATTACCGGGAAACGCGTGGGAGGCGTTCTTCCTTCGATTTCATCCAGTTCCGTATGACACACACCGCACACTGAAATCCGGATCAAAATTTCTTTATCTCCCGCCTGCGGCTGTGGAACGGCCGCCATCATTAATGGATTTGAATTTTCAATTAATGCGGCAGTCTTATTTAAAATCATCGCTTTCATGATTATTCAATCAAATAGGGTTTGGTTAATTTTCGTGCAGTATACACACCGAAATTAATGAAACGAACACTCCGGACTTGCAGTAACTCTTTCTGCGACGAACTCGCCTTCATTTGTTTTTTCTGAAAACCGGAAAAATAAAAGACGTTAATTTCTTGTATTCGGTATAAGTCGAGCCGAAGCGCGCTTCGAGTTCTTTTTCTTCAATCAGCTTGATGTACGCAGATGCTACCAAAATAAATATCAGGCACATCATGATTCCCGATGGAGAAGCCGCCCAGATCGCTAACCCGACGTAGGCAGTAAAAACACCAAGAATCATCGGGTTTCGACAGAAACGGTACGGCCCGGTAATGATCAGACTTTGTGTCGGCATAAATGGGGACGGCGTTCCACGCCCCAAAACGAATTGTGTCCACACCGTCCATAGTCCCATCCAGGCTCCCACTATCGTGCAAACAAGCCCAATTAATCCATTCCAATAACCCCAATGAAAAAGCGGCAGCTCACAAGACCGATCCGCCGTGATCGACGCAGAGAGGAACAAAACAGGAAGGAAGATGCAAAAAAATATCAGGGCCGGAATCACCAGCGTTAATCTTTGTTTCGGGCTGTATTCCTTTTGTGCCCAATGCTCGAATTGTTTCAATTTCATTTTGAAACCGCCGATCAGGATACCGATCTTATCGGATAAATGTACCTTTAGCCCGTTTGGAGATCATGAAATAGACAGTCCACAGCAGAAACCAAACCGCACCGATGGTAAATTCACCAATGCGAAATTTCGGCGCGGCGCCCGCTATCTCCGACGGCAACCATTGCGTGATCGTGCCGTTAACCGCCACAAAGAACATATTGAAAAGAAATAAAATAATGATGAGAATAGGCGCACTTTTTCTTCGTTGAAAAAAATACACCGGTACGACCAATGAGTACAGAAGAAATACTACGTTCAGAACCACTTCAAAAGCGGCGATCGATTCAGGAATACTTTGATACGCCGGAAAAGAAACGCTTAGGATTACGTACAAAATGCGAATGGGATTAAGAATGAGCATGATGGCAACGAGAATGAGAACGCCGCCGATCCGATCATAGGGAGTTTGGTTGGATTCCATAGCCTGCCTCCTTTAGAATAGAAAATAATCTCTATGGAAATAAATTTTTAAAATAACACCATTTACAGTAAATGTACATCTCTCATTTTCCGGAAGCAATAATTTAATTAAGCAGCCATGAAGGATGTCTGCGTTTACGTAATAATACGTATTGTAAGGAAGTTGTTTAATCGTTAACCATACTTGAAAAATAAACAGGTCTGAAAAATGAACATTCTTCTCTCCGGCGCAAACGGATACATCGGACGACGCCTGCTGACGACATTAGTCGAAAAAGGACACAGAGTGTATTGTGCGGTTCGAGATCCGGCGAGACTTCATATACCGCATTCCATTCGGGATAAAGTTGAGGTTGTCGTCTGCGACATGACTGTACGCGAAACATTCGACAACCTGCCGCAATGGATCGACGCCGCCTATTATCTCGTTCACTCCATGGCGCAATCCGACGGCCATTTTGGAGATCTGGAGAAGGTTTGCGCGGAAAACTTTGCCAACTGGGTCCGGACAAGCCATGCGCGCCAGATTATTTATCTCGGCGGTATTGCAAATGATCCGAGTTTGTCGCATCATCTGTCTTCCCGTGTCGGCGTGGAATCTATACTGCGCTCATCCGGCGTCCCGCTTACTGTGCTGCGCGCAGCCATTATTATCGGATCCGGAAGCGCTTCGTTTGAGATTATCCGCGACCTAGTTGAAAAACTACCTATCATGATCACGCCGAAATGGCTTCGTTCACGCTGTCAACCGATCGCCATCCGCGACGTGGTACGTTATCTCAACTCCGTTCTCCATCATCCGCTCGCCTATGATAAGGTGTTTGACATCGGCGGTCCGGACATTCTAAGCTACAAGGAAATGCTGATGCAGTTTGCCAAAGTTCGCGGTTATCGACGTTATATCATTACCATTCCGGTTCTGACCCCTCGCTTATCATCATACTGGCTATATTTTGTAACCGCCACGTCATTTCCCCTTGCTAAAGCGCTTGTTGACAGCATGAAAAACGAAGTCGTATGCGCCGTTGGAAATATTACTGAGCTGGACGCAACGCCCTGTATATCGTTTGATGAATCCATACGGCGCGCATTTACACGAA
This sequence comes from bacterium, assembly GCA_008933615.1. Lineage (NCBI taxonomy): Bacteria > bacterium. The sequence goes on from WBUR01000012.1 coordinate 67,613, forward strand.
TCGAGCAAAACGAAGTTATTTCAAGCTGGACCGATGCTCTGTCCAATTCACGATTTGAACCTGAATTTAAGGAATATATTCAGATTCCTGAATTTGGCTGCCTCTCAGATGAACGAGTAATTTCGGTTGCGAACGTTCTACAGGCCGTTGAAAATATTTGGCAGATCGGAGGAAAGCGCGGGTGGTATTACATGAATTTTTTGTGGGTAATCCGCGGCATGATTGATAAGATATTTGGCGGCGTCGGATTGCGGCGCGGTCGGCGCCATCCGTCAGAGATTCAAACGGGCGATACGCTGGATTTTTGGCGCGTCATATTGGCCGATAAAGTTTCGCGGCGCTTACTTTTGTATGCAGAAATGAAACTGCCGGGAGAGGCGTGGCTTGAGTTCCGATTTGAGGGCGAGACGCTTATTCAAAAAGCGACCTTTCGTCCGAGAGGACTATTGGGAAGATTGTATTGGTACGGAATTTATCCACTGCACGTGATGGTATTCCGGGGAATGCTGAAGCGAATTGTAACCTATCGGCCCTAACCGATACTCAAATTTTTTTACCCATTTTTATTTTTATTTTCTCTAAATGCTTTTGGTATATCGCCAGGTTAGGATCGGAAATTTTTTTTCCTTGAAGACATGCCCGTTCACAGTTTTTCAAAGCCAGCTCCATCTCGTCAAAAGCTTCATACGCATCCGCCATGCTGTCATACACATTAGCCGATTCCGGATGACTGCTGATATTAAATTGAAATACTTTGATTGCTTCCGCCGTCTGCAGGTTTCCTAAAAGCACATAACCGAGAGAGTTAATAATTCGCTCCGACGGTTCGACCTTGTAGCCGAACCGTGCCGATAATCCGGCATAATGCTGCTCCAAACCAGCGAGCCCTTTGAATGCTGCCGACAACGGATAGGACCATCCGGTGTACATCCATTCAAGCCCGTCATAAATCGATCTGTGCGGAGTAGTGCCGTGATTTTCTTTATCCATCGATTGGTATTTCCACGAAAACCCCGGAGGCGCATTCCTTTCCAATACCGTAACAAAACTGTCCATAGGGCTCTGCATCTGAATTCCTTCATTTCCCAGCGCGACATATAACATTTTTTTGAAATCACGATGCGATCTCAAAAACGACTCGGCGTGCTTGACCTCTTCCCACTTATTCCACCATAACGAAGGACTAACGGCGATGTAAGCATCGAATACGTCCGGTTTGTTTAACATGGTATGAATGGCAAAGAGGCCGCCGAACGAATGCCCGATAAGGATCTCAAATGGATCGGTCCTGTATTTTTTTTGAACAAATGGTTTCAGTTCGTCGGTAAGGAATTGCAAAAATTGATCCGAACCGCCTGCCGTAGGCTGTTGCTTGTCTGACGAATCCGGTTTAGGCGTAAGGTCACGCGTTCGATCGGTATTATGTATTCCAACAACGACCATATCCGGCATAACCCCTTGTTGCGCAAGAAAGCGTACGATACCGGTTACGTGATGAAAATGATCGGGGCCGTCCAATAGATAGACAACGGAATATTTCGTCTGAGTCAGTTTGTAATCCGGCGGGACATAAACCGTAATGCTCCTGTCTTCATTCAATACTTTCGAATGAATCTTAGCGGTCTCACCGATTACGATCTTATTGTTCTGAGCAGAAATGTTTCCGTCATTAAGAAACTGGATTATGAGCAAAACCAATAATCTTTTTACGGTTAATGTTCCGTATTTGATACTCATGGATGAAAACCCTCAACTACTATCATTTTTGTTTTCGCCGTTCGTTGTCGAATAGCCTTAGCATCGGCATATTCAGGAGAACTCCACCATTGTTTTGCGCTTTCCACGTCTGAAAACTCAAGAACGACTATCCGTCCGTGAGTCCAATCGCCTTCGAGCGTTTCCGTTGCGCCGCCTCGTACAATAAATCTTCCGCCGTATGCTGCAATGGTTGCAGGTGTAAGTTTCTTATACTCTTCATACTCTTTCGGATCGGTGATCTCAATGTCTACAATGACGTAAGCGGACATGGCTAATTCCTTTCAATGAAGATTCGGCTATACAGTGTGTAAAATTACTTTAGTAAATCCTATGACCCATATTGGGCATTCTGATAGCTTGCGAACTTGGGGGTTCTAACAAGTATTACTATTTTAATTAAATTGTTATCCTCCGGCCATCGCTCCGACAATCAGGAAAGGTTCATCACCCTTCACCACTGCATCGGGCAGGGCGGCATCGGGCGAGTTGTGGGATAAGTCTTCGCCGCAAGCAAAGAACCTGACGAACGGCCTACGCTTTAGCGTGGAATGGTCCCGGATCGTACCGCGCAACACAGGATACAACGACTCTAGCGTATCCAATATTGAACGCTGCGTGCAAGGTTCTTTGACATCGATCTCGATCTCTCGCGGAATATTCGCAAGATTACCGAGATGGTATGGGATCATTATGCGCATCATTTCAATGTTTGCACCTCCACACTCAACACGGAAGGGAGATTCTCGGCAATGGCAAACCAGGAATCTCCGGAATTAGCCGAAGCGTAAACCTGGCCGCCGGTAGTACCGAAATAAATTCCGCATTTATCCATGGAATCAACCGACATCGCATCGCGCAGAATATTGACGTAACAATTTTTTTGCGGCAGTCCTTTGGTGAGCGCCTGCCATTTATTGCCGCCCGTCTTGCTGCGATATACGCGCAGTTTCCCGTCGGGGGGGAAATGTTCGGAATCACTTTTGATCGGCACAACATAAATGGTTTCGGGCTCATGCGCGTGCACCGCAATGGGAAATCCGAAATCGGTGGGCAGATTCCCGCTAATCTCGCGCCACTCCTCTCCGGCGTTGTCCGTACGCATCACATCCCAGTGTTTCTGCATAAAAATGACGTCGGGTCTCGAGTGATGCATGGCAATATTATGTACGCAGTGCCCGACTTCCGCCGCAGGATCGGGAAGTTCATACAGCGATTTCAATCCGTTGTTGATCGGTTTCCACGTTTGTCCTCCGTCGTCGGTGCGGAAGGCGCCGGCAGCCGAGATGGCGATGAACATGCGTTTAGGATTGTTTGGATCAAGGAGGATCGTATGTAAGCCCATGCCGCCCGCGCCTGGCTGCCAAAGATGGCCTTTCGCATTGCGAAGGCCGGGCAGTTCTTCCCACGATTTCCCGCCGTCCGTGGATCTGAACAGCGCCGCATCTTCGACGCCGGCATATACCGTGTCCACATCGGTAAACGACGGTTCCAGATGCCAGACGCGCTTGAATTCCCATGGATGCTGCGTGCCGTCGTACCATTGGTGCGTTCCGGGTGTACCGTCATACTTGAATTCATTCCCGACCGCGTCCCAGGTTTTTCCGCCATTGTCGGAGCGCTGAATCACCTGGCCGAACCAACCGCTGGTCTGTGACGCGTAGATCCGATTGGGATTCATCGGTGATCCTTTCATATGGTAGATCTCCCAACCGGCAAAAAAAGGGCCTTTGATGTTCCATTTTTTTCGTTTGCCGTCCGAGGTTAGAATAAAAGCGCCTTTTTTTGTTCCGACGAGAACGCGTACTTTCTTCATACTCGATCCTCCGCTAAATAATTGAAGCCCGTACTTCTACACCATGACCTAAAGGTGTACCGTTGAGCCTAGTAATTTCAAAAATGAATTTTCAGGAAATTTCGTTAAAATAGAATAAATACTTTATTTTGTCAAGCAAGCGTATCGATAAAGAAAAAATGATATGCGCTTATTCAAGCCATTCAAAAAGATATATGGAATCATATTCGACGTTGAATTTTTCAAGAAGTTTCTTGTATTCTACTTTGAATGTGGTTTTTGAATGATGTTTCTCCTGGTTCTTGATATAGGAAATAACCCTATCAAGATGTGAATATGGTCGCGCATGCCGTTGATGGCGATCAGTTTTTGGGCTTTATTTCTAATAATGCCTGCTATGTATTTGTATAATTCCGTTTTGTGAATATTCGGAATGATGTTTTGGCGGCCTTTGACGGAAAAAACAATGTACGTAAATTTGGCTGTACGTGTTAGCCATACATTTCACTCCTACGGAGCTAAATTTTGTTTATGTAATTATTTCTATAAATATTTCGTCCCTACGGGACGAATACTTGACGTTTTGCATATTAGCACCGGCGGGGCGCAATTTGTATAGATAAATGAACATCATTAATTCAAAAAACCCCGGCGGGGCGACATTGCGTATGCATAAAATTAAAAAACCATTCTCGCAAAAAAATGATAGATCAAGCAGGTTCATTAGTTTTAAAAAATCGGCGCTTTCACATGGCTATCCTCATCACAACCGCTTCACGATCAACAACGACAGATCATCATTTGCTCTTGCATCGCCCACAAAACGGCCAAGTTGGTTTGTTACCGTTTCCCCGATATGCTGCGCATCGAAATGGCCGATCTGTGACAACAGTTTTGTGAGACGTTCCGTTCCGTAAAATTCACCTGCTTCATTGCACCCTTCTGTCAGCCCGTCGGAATACGCAAATAAAACCTCGCCGCGTTGCAGTTCGATTGTCTGTTCAGAATAATCTGTTTTATTGGATAACCCAAGCGCGAGTTCGCCTCTTGATAATTCCTTGACCCCTTGAGCGGAAATGACCAGCGGCGGCATGTGCCCTGCATTTACGAATCGTATCTGATTCTCTTCGGGTTTGATTTCGATGTATAACAGCGAAGCAAAAATACTCGGAAGACTATCGCGATGAAAAATCGCGTTGACCTTGGAACAAAATGCCGATAATGAATCGTGATCGGATGCGAGCGCACGTACGGTAGCCTGAAGCTTTGCAGTAAGCAATGCCGCGCGAAGGCCTTTGCCCGCTACATCCGCCATGATTAGGCCGGCGCGTTCCGGACTGATGCGAAGAAAATCAACCAGATCGCCGCCCACTTCATTAGCCGGCCGCGTATAGAGCCATAGCGACCATCCGGAAACCTGCGGGCAGCGTTCCGGTGCAAGCGCTTGCTGGACCTTACGTCCGGATTCCAGTTCGCTGTGCGCCAGCAGTTTATCCTTTAATTCAAGCAACAGCACGAACAAGATCAAAATTCCGCCAAGCAAATTATTATCGTTGATCCTTGCGTTCCCGAGCTGAATGGCAAAGCCCGCATTGGTAAAGAATATACCGAGCAGGAGCAACAGGCGCCTGGTTGGCGTAAGTTTGAAGAACATGCTTTTCAGCAGCCACCATACAAAGAAAATCCAGCGTTTGATCACATTCATTTCAACCAGTCTGGATTTTTTTTCGGTATCAATATAGAAATCGCGCAATTCACGATACTCCCGCCGGATATTGTCAAAGTGCCCGCCGGATTGAACGTCGTGACGGATCGTATTGAATATCCCGGGATCGTTTTTTTTAGTGGAATTTTCGTTAGACATGGCGTACGGTTTTGGTTTCTTAAATTTCAGCAAATACTACGTAGCATTCAAGTGAATGTTCGGGAAATTTTTTTCATGTATTGAACCTCTCGCCATTCTGAAAGAATTTGTTTTAGATTGAGAGCCTTACTGTATAAAGAAAAGATTCTTAGTAGAATGACGTCGGCCTGGGTTTAGGTAAGAAGTTTTCTTTATTCATTGAAAAATCCATGACATTTTATAGATTAAACCATGCCTCCCGAACAAATGTCACATACGTTTCATCCTTCTGTAGAGAATTGGTTCATCAAGGAATTCTCGCTGCCGACAGAAATTCAAAGACGCGCCTGGCCGGCCATCCAGCAAAAACAAAACACGCTTATTGCAGCGCCAACCGGTTCAGGTAAAACGCTTGCCGCGTTTCTGGCGGCTATAAATGATCTGGTTCAGCGAGGTTTAGAGGGATCGTTATTAGCGCAAACGCAAATTGTGTACATTTCCCCGCTTAAAGCGCTCAGCAATGATATTGAAAAAAATCTTCAACGTCCGCTGGCCGGAATCGAAGAGGAATTAAACCTACTCGGACTTCCTCAAGTGCCGGTCCGTGTGCTGGTCAGAACGGGCGATACTCCCGCAAGCGCGCGTACCGCCATGACAAAAAACCCTCCGCACATACTGGTCACAACCCCGGAATCCTTATTTCTTTTGGTTACGAGCGATGGCGGGCGCAGCATGTTATCCAACGTCCACACGGTCATCGTTGACGAAATTCACGCGCTGGTCCGCGACAAACGCGGATCGCATCTTTCTCTGACGCTGGAGCGGCTGGAGACGTTAACAAAAAATAAGCCGGTACGCATCGGCATTTCTGCCACACAAAAACCGATCGAGGAGATCGCGAGGTTTTTGGTAGGTAATGGTCACACAGAGCATGGTCGAAGTGTGACAAAGAGCGAGACACCTCTCACCCTTCAACAGGCTCAGGGTGACGACATAAACTGCACCATCATCGACACGGGTCACAAACGCAAACTCGACCTGTCCATTGAAGTTCCCGGATCGCCGTTGTCCGCCGTGATGCCCAATGAAGTGTGGCTGGAAATCTACGAACGTTTGGTCGAATTGATCCGGGAACACCGAACGACATTGATCTTTGTGAATACGCGCCGTTTAGCGGAACGTATCGCTCATACGTTGACAGAACGCCTCGGTCCTGATGCCATCACCGCGCATCACGGCAGCATGTCCAAAGAACATCGGCTGCAGGCCGAACAGCGGCTTAAATCCGGTTCTCTGCGCGCGCTTGTGGCTACCGCCTCGCTGGAACTCGGAATAGATATAGGTTCCGTTGATCTCGTTTGCCAGATCGCATCGCCTAAATCTATTGCAACCTTTCTTCAACGCGTAGGCCGCTCCGGACACACGGTCACCGGCACGCCGAAAGGAAAGCTGTTTCCGCTGACGAGAGACGAACTCGTTGAATGCGCGGCCATATTTGACGCAGTGCGGCGGGGCGAACTGGACCGAATCATTATTCCGGAAAAACCAATCGATATTCTGGCGCAACAGATCATTGCCGAAGTTGCCTGCGGCGAATATGCAGAAAAAGATTTGTACGAATTGGTTCGCCGCGCATATCCGTACCGGAATTTGAGTCGGCAGGAATTTGACGAAGTCATCACGATGCTCTCCGACGGATTTACGACAAGGCGGGGACGACGCGGCGCGTATCTATTCCACGACGTGGTAAACGAAACTCTTCGCGCGAGGAAAGGCGCAAGGCTTTCTGCGATCACATCCGGCGGCGCCATACCGGATTCATTCGATTACGAAGTACGGCTGGAACCGAGCAACACATTCATCGGCACGCTCAATGAAGATTTTGCGTTTGAGAGTTCCGCCGGCGATATTTTCCAGTTAGGCAATAATTCATGGAAAATTCTGCGTGTGGAAAATGGAGTCGTACGTGTTAGCGATGCCGGCTCGACGCCGCCGAACATTCCATTTTGGCTTGGCGAAGCGCCCGGACGAACGATGGAATTATCTTTCGCCGTGTCGCGCCTGCGGGAAGAAATATCTAACAGGCTGGATACAACGGAATTGGCCACGGCTTCCAACGAAGCTGATGCTGCGTGGAAACAACCGGCTTTACGTATGCTCACAGAGGACATAGGCGTTGAACGAAGCGCCGCCGATCAGATCGTGATGTATTTCGGCGCATCCAAAGCCGCACTTAACTGTTTACCCACACAGACAACCATTGTGCTCGAAAGATTTTTCGACCAGGCCGGAGATATGCATTTGATTATTCATTCTCCTTTCGGCAGCCGGATGAACCGCGCCTGGGGTCTTAGTTTACGAAAACGGTTTTGCAGAAAATTCAATTTTGAACTTCAGGCCGCGGCAACCGAAGACGCCATTGTATTGTCGCTCGGTTCTACACACAGTTTTCCTCTCGACGAAGTTTTTTCTTATCTCAATTCTAAAACCGTACGCGACATTTTAATTCAAGCGGTATTCGATTCTCCGATGTTCGAGTTGCGCTGGCGGTGGAATGCGACCAATTCGCTCGCTATGCTTCGGCGTCGAAACGGCAAGAGAGTTCCGGCGCAGCTTCAGCGAATGAATGCGCAGGATTTGGTCGCGCTGATTTTTCCGGATCAATTGGCCTGCCTTGAAAATATCGCCGGAGACCGAGAAATCCCCGACCACCCGCTGGTTCGCCAAACCATCAGTGACTGTCTGTTTGAAGCGATGGCTGTTGACGAACTGGAAACTTTGTTGAGAAAGATCGAAGATAAATCAATACAGCTTATTGCAAAAGATCTGCGGGAACCCTCTCCGTTGTCCGAAGAAATTCTCAATGCTCGCCCCTACGCATTTCTCGACGACGCCCCGCTGGAGGAACGCAGATCGCGCGCCGTTGCCAATCGTCGGTTTATCGATCCGTCGGACGCATCGGAACTCGGCAAACTCGATATCGCCGCTATCCGGACCGTTCAATCCGAAGCATGGCCTGATGCGGAAAATAAGGACGAATTGCATGATGCGTTAGTTCTGCTGGGATTCATGACGGGGTCTGAAATAAACAAAAATCCGGATTGGAAAACATATTTCGATGAGTTGGCTGCGCATGGACGCGTTTCTGTATTGTACAATGAGAATAAAGTTCCGCTATGTATACCTGTAGAACGTCTCCCGCAATGGAAGGCTATTTTTCAATCGTTTGAATTGGCCCCGGAATTAATTCTACCCGAACGACTTGTAAATCAAGTGTGGACCGAGGAACGAGCGTTGACGGAAATAGTCCGCGGCCGGCTCGAGGGCCTCGGACCCGTAACGGCAACCGACATTGCCCGGTCATCAGGTATGGAACTTTCTTCCATCGAGGCGGCCTTACTCGCGCTGGAAAATGAAGGGTTTGTTTTTAGAGGACACTTTACTTCAGAGACTGCTGAAACCGAGTGGTGCGAACGGCGGCTTTTGGCGCGCATTCACCGCTACACACTGGATAAACTGCGGAAGGAGATTGAACCCGTTTCTGCCGCTGATTTTATGCGTTTCTTGTTTTCATGGCAGCATCTGGATCCGTCCGAAAAATTAGAAGGCCCGGAAGCCTTGCAGGTTGTGCTCCGGCAGCTTGAAGGATTCGAAGCGCCGGCCGCGGCGTGGGAATCCGATATTTTAACGGCGCGTATTGCCGATTATGATCATCATTGGTTAGATATGTCTTGCCTTTCGGGGATAACTTCCTGGGGACGTTTTCGAATTCAGAAAACTTCCGGCAAAAGTCCTGTGAAGTCTACGCCGATTATGCTGGTGCAGAGAACAAACGTTTCTTTTTGGAAGCAGTTTCACTTATCGGAAAATGATACGAATCTTTCTCTTCCAGCGTCACAGATCATTGAATTTCTAAAACAACGCGGTGCCTCTTTTTTTCACGATCTTGTTGAAAAAACAGGTTTGTTAAAATCGCAGGCGGAAGACGCTGTTGGCGAATTAGTTGCCGCCGGGTTAATCGTTTCTGATAGTTTTGCCGGTTTACGCGCGCTGCTCGTTCCCGCCAAATACAAACTTGCAGGTACTAAAACGCGTGGACGCAAGCAGGCCCCTTTTACCATGGATCAGGCCGGGCGGTGGACTTTATTACATGAAGTTCATACCGAAGAAAAACAAATACCGGATTCGGAGGTGCTTGAAATAACGGCCAGGATATTGCTAAAACGCTACGGCGTGATGTTCCGTAAACTCGCCGATCGCGAATCTGTGGCGCCGCCGTGGAGGGAATTGGTCAGAGTGTACCGCAAACTCGAAGCGCGCGGCGAGATTCGCGGCGGCCGGTTTGTCGAAGGCGTTTGGGGGGAACAGTTTGCGCTTCCCGAAGCATTAACCAAGTTGCGATCTACACGTAAGGAGGAAAAATCCGGAAAACTTATTTCCATCAGCGCGGCCGATCCGCTCAATTTACAGGGCATTCTGACGCCCGGGAAAAAAGTTTCCGCATTTTTGGGTAATCGAATTCTCTATCGTGACGGCGAACCCTGCGCCGTACACGAAAGCGGCGAAAACATTTTTCTTGTTCATGCCGACGACAGTGAAAAATGGAAATGGCAAAACGCGCTGATCCGCCGAACAATCTCGCCTCTACTTCGTCCCTATCTCGGTAAGGGAATTGCGTAATCGTTTCGAAAACATGTGAACCTCTCGCAACCAAATCCAAAAAATATCCTTTTATAAATCTTTTAGCCGGAGTGATGAAATTGTTAACCTTTTAAACGATTCATACGTCTTATGTATAGTTGCATAGACAAACGGAGGTCCTATGGATGAAGAAATTTTGTTGTTTCCCGCTTTAATGCTGCTCGGCGCATGGGTCTTGTGGCTTTGGTGGAAAAGATACCAAGCTGACCAGGCTGAACGGCTGAAACGATTGGAGATCCAGCATGACCTTGTGAAAAAATTTTCTGCCAGCAGCGAATTTATTGATTTTGTTCAAAGCGAGCGGGGAAAACAGGTTTTTATTCATACGGAATCAAAGCCTCAAATGAAAATAATACGATTTTTGACTGCAGCGGTTATGCTGATCCTTATCGGCGTCGTAATGCTGATCAACGGGTATTCCTATCGATTTGAAACAGACTCTAATTATGTAACCAAAGCTCAGGACCTATATTACTGGGGAAGCCTGGCCATCGCCATCGGATTGGGATTTTTGATCAACGCGGCCATAACCCTGCGCTTAGCGAAAAAATGGAATTTATTTAAAGACCGCGAGTAATCCGCGCATGGAGGAAACGGAATTCAAACTCTTTTACGAGACCCATGCAAAACCGCTTTGGTCTTATGTGTATCGTCTTACCAAAGACGAGGCATTAACCGATGATATTATCCAGGAGAGCTTTATCCGATTTTTGAATCGCGAGTTGTCTTTTCTGACTGAATCACAAAAAAAGTCTTATGTATACCAAACGGCGACAAATATTTTTAAAGATCATTGGAGGAAAAATAAGAGAATGATTTCATGGGAAGATACAGGCGATACTCTGGAAAGTGAGACCGTCAACACAGCGGACAAAGTGGATTTCGAGCGGGCATTTGACCAACTGCCTCCACAATACCAATCGCTCTTGTGGCTGGCCTATGCGGAAGATTACCGTCATGAAGAAATTGCCGATATTCTGAAAATAAAAACGCATAGCGTGAAAGTTCTGCTTTTCAGGGCAAAAAAACGAATGAGCGATATTATGAAGGAATTTGGAATTACGGGAGGAATATAGAGTGATAACTTGCGAGCATGAATCTGAAACCCGTCAGGCGATGACCGATGGTCATTGGAGTGATACGTTGCGGCAACACTCGATAGGGTGTGAGTCTTGCCGTTTAACCATCGGCCTTTATCCGGCAATAAAAAATTTGTCCAAGAAAACGGATATAAAAGCCTCGCCTCCTTACTACAGGTGGATATTAGTTCAGGCTGAAATGCAAAAGGAGAAGGCGCGACGTGAACTGTTGCGGCGCATTTCCATAATCGCCGTCAGCGGAACCGTTGCCGTCTGTATTCTTATCGTTACGGGAATATATTATGCCCAGGGTTATTCACCGGCTACCGCTATAAGTCATATTACAAGGTTCGATTTTCCAATCATCGGAATCCTGACCGCTTTATGGATCATTTCGGAATTTCAATTACGGACGTTTTTTAATCTCAAATCAGAATAGGAGTTCTTTTGAAAATCTCAAAAACATTCATTTTCGTTTTATTTTCTGTTGTCACGTTTAACCAATGTACTGCTCAAGACCCGGCTTCAAAAATCAGCGCATCTGACAAGAGGGTTGTGATAAATACGATTGTGTCCTTACTCAAGGAAAACTACGTTTTTGAAGAAAAGGCGGATGCAGTGGAAAAAGAGCTGAATATGAAATTCACTACCAACCAATACGATCGGCATGAAACGATTAACTCATTTGGGGATCAGCTCAATATGGATCTTTCAAATATTTTGAATGACAAGCATGTGCAAATTTATTTTAGCCCGAAGATAGTCCGGCGATTACGAAATGAATCCAAAGGCAATAAGGATCAAGCGCCGGATGAGCCGTTTGTCGCCATGCTAAAAAATGAAAACTTCAGAATGAGAAAGGTGGAAATTCTGCATGGAAATATCGGATATTTTAAAATTGACAATTTCGTAGAATTGAAATACTGCAAGGAAACTTTAACCGGCGCCATGAATTTTATCTCTAATTCTTCGGCTATTGTTCTGGATCTTTCGGATTGCGGAGGAGGCCCGTCTGAAACGATGGATTTTATCTTAAGTTATTTTTTACCTGAATCAACGAAGATCGGTGAACTTAAGTTTAGAAAGAATAATGAGGTTAAGGAATATTATACGGTAAAAGACCCGAGTATTAAGAAGTTAACCGATATGCCTTTATATATTCTGGTAAGCAATAATACGGCTTCGGCTGCGGAAGGCCTTGCCGCTTGTTTGCAGGAGTATAAAAGAGCAGTTGTCATCGGCGGTCAGACAAAAGGTTTAGGAAACCCCGGCGAGCTTTTTGTTATAAATGATGTGTTGTACATGTTTATCACGACTGCCGTAAGCGGAACGGCCATAAGCGGCAAAAATTTTAACGGCATAGGTGTAACACCTGATATAAACGCGGCCGCACCGGGTTCATTCAATTTCAATAAGGCAATGACCGATGTATGTCAATCATTATCAAAAAAAGCTAAAGAGAAAAAATTAAAAAACGCTTCTAAATGGCTCTTGTTTGAATACGAATCGTTGGCATATCCCGACATTGCAGACAACGGATACCTGCAATCTATTCTTGGTACTTACCAAGACGGTGCAAAGATACTTTCGGAAAACGGAAGTATTTATTATTTCAATGGCAGCAGTAAAAGAAAGTTGACCTACATGAGCAAAAGCACTTTTTCGGTTGAAGGCAGAAAGGACTATAGAGTTTTTTTTCCTAAAGATTTTAATGAAATGAAAATCTTATGGTTTGATGACACAGAAGACGTGATCAAAAGAATAGATTGATTCACAATTATTGACCCCTTTTTTTAACAAGTACAATGCGAAAAATATTATGAAAAAAATATTATACCTAACCCTTCTATTAACGGCATGCAACAGCGACCAGAAAGCCGACTTGGCCTACGACACATCGGTCGCAAACCCGGCTTACACGGCCTTGCATCCAAAAGTGCTGTTTGATGAAGCGCATAATAATTTCCACACGGCTGACGGGCGCTACAGACCTTTTGCTAACCTGATCCGAAACGACGGTTATATCGTTGAACAAAATAAAAAACAATTTACTAAAGAATCCTTAGCCGGTTATTCCGTTTTAGTGATCTCGAATGCAAAAGGAAAAGTTGAAAAATATTTGTCGGCGTTTGATGAGGAAGAATGCGATGCCGTTCGCGACTGGGTAGAAAATGGAGGTTCCTTATTGCTTATCGCCGATCATTATCCGATGGGATCGGCAGCGCAGCCTTTGGCAACAAGATTTGGCGTGACGATGGGAAACGGATCGGTGGAAGATTCCCTGCACTTTGAGGGGTCGCCGCAGTGGAAGGATCAATTGGCGTTCAGCCGCGCCAACAAGTTGCTGAAGTCCCACCCGATAACCGAAGGCAGAAATTCTTCAGAACAGATCCGGAAAGTGGTCGTCTTCACGGGTCAATCGCTAAAGGGGACGGCTGACGCGCAAGTGCTTTTGGAATTGAGTTCATCGGCGATGGAAACGATACCGGATTCAATATGGAAAGCTGATGGTAAAACCTATACACGATTTCAAGGCCCTTACCCCATTCAAGGCAAATGTATGGGGCTGGCAATAAATTTCGGAAAAGGCCGCGTGGTAGTTCTGGGGGAAGCCGCGTGCATGACAGCACAAATAGACGACACCGGGAAATTCGGAATGAATGTTCCGGGAAACGACAACCGCCAGTTTGCGCTAAACGTGATGCACTGGTTGTCAGGACTTTATTAAATAAGTTTCACCCAGGGTTTTAAAAATTTCCCGCAGATACCGCTGATTTGCGCAGATAAAAGTTTCCGCGTGAATTTGCGAAATCTGTGGGAAATCGATCGTAACAGTTAAAACTGAAACTGCTCCACGATCTCGTGCGACATTTTCACATTGAATGAATCGATGCGTTTGAGTATCGCCAGAAGATCCAGATGCGAATTGCTGGAATTCAAAGTATCTTCTCCGCCTTTCGCCATACGCATCATATGCGCTGCGCGAAGTCTAACTTCCTGTTCTGAAATCGAATGCTTTGTATCAATAATTTCTTGCGCCACTAATTTATCTTCTTTCATTAATGCATCCAACGTTTTATCTAAACGCCCTTTTATCAGCGTATAGAACTGGTTCAGATCGCTCTCGCCTTCCGGAGAGAACTTCCATTTATTATCAACAAATCGTTCCGATTGCTCTGCAAGGGCAAGTCCGATTCGTTCGCTGATATGCCGCAGATCGTCGATGGTCAAAAGCACGCGCATGAGCTGCTTGGACTGCGATAAACTGATACTCTTCTGAGAAAGCCTTGTCAGATAGCGCCGGATCGCGTTCTCCAGCATATTTGCGTTTTTCAGGAGTTCACGAACTTTAGCAAGTCGTTCTTCGTTATCCGGTTTGTATAAATTCAGCACTTCACCATACATTTGTTTAACCAAATCAACGAGACGGCCTTCCTCCAGTTGAGCTTGCTGTAGCGCAATATCAGGAGTCTCCAGATAAGCATTGTTCAGATACTTCGGTTTGAATTCCTCGCCTTCCGCTTTTTCAGGAATCAGTTTCGTGATCAGTTTTGCCGTTAGCGGAACAAATGAAATAAGAAGTGCGGCCGTCATTAGATTGAATATCATGTGGCCGTTTGCGATTTGGCGCGGAACGGAATCTGAGCCCATCCACCGGGTTACGTCGACGGCCATGGCCTCAAACGGAATGAGGAATGGCGTAAATATCACAACGCCTATAATACTGAACATCGTATGCGCTACCGCCGTCCGTCTGCCGTTCGTTGACGCACCAATAGCCGACAATATCGGCGTCACGCACGTTCCGATATTTGCGCCAAACACCAGCGGCATGGCCGACTGCAGGCTAAGCAATCCTTCGCTCGCCAGCACCACGCATAAACCGATCGTGGCGCCGCTGCTTTGAATGACGGCCGTAAATAATGTGGACGCGAGTATACCCAGCAACGGACTTTTTCCAAATTCAATCAACCACGCGATAAATGCCGGCATGGATTTAAGCGGCCCTATCGCCTGAGACATCACCGCCATACCGAAAAATATAAAGCCAAAACCGAGAATTATTTCGCCGAGATAAATATAAAATTTTCGTTTGGTCATGATGGTGATCAGAAAGCCGCCGCCGACCAGTAGTAGCGCGTAGTCCGACACATTGAATGCGATCAGCTGAACCGTAATCGTCGTTCCTATATGCGCGCCCATCAGCACGCCGATCGCCTGCTGCAACGTCATGAGCGCGGTGCTCACTAATCCGACGACCATGACGGAGGTCGCTGAGCTGCTTTGCACTATCGCCGTAACCACTATACCCACAAGCAGTCCGAGAAAACGGTTGCTTGTCAATGCGCTGAGAATGCCGCGCAGGCGGTCACCGGCAATTTTCTGCAATCCGCCGGATCCGAGTCCCATACCGTATAGAAAAATACCGAGGCCTCCGAACAAACCGATCGCCAGAAAAAGCCACCACATAGTACGTTGCGCCCGCACCACCACGTGCGGCGTATCTCCGGTCATTTTTGCTGTGCGGGCAATAATTATGTAATCGCCGGCTGCATCGCCAAGCGTAAAGGAATTCTCTGCAATGCCCTGCGAATCGGTTTCAACTGCTTTTAAAGCAAGTTTATCTCCTTTCGCTTTGCCCGGTTTTTCGATAAGTTCGAATGTTACAAGCGCTCCGGAAACCGGTTTACCTTGATCGTCCGTTACCTGAAAGCGGATCGGCGCGCCAAGATCGGAACCGGCCAACCCCACAAACAATTTCTGTCCCGGCTGATAAGATATATTTTTCATTATATGCACTTCCTGAGCGTAGGCCGTTATAGGAAGGCAAACCAACATCAAACACAGCATGAACTTTTTCATATTCCGCTCCTCAAATAAAAAAGGCGCATGCTGAACATACGCCTTTGGTAAAATATTAAACTATAAGAAAACAGACTGATTATGTAAAACGAGATCGGACATGTGACAATCCAAAAGGTAAGACAAGTGATCCGATAATGCCGTTAATCTCTTTAAAAATTTACCTATTTACAACTGTTTTTTTGTAACTGGAACTGCTTGCTTTACAGCAATGTCCATGCGTCGGAAGTTACTGGTTAAAAATAACGGTAAAGCAAGAGAAACGCGATTGGGATCGCAAAACCAATCAACGTCAGAATTGCTCCCCGTCCTTTGATACCCTGTTTTCCTTTTAATATAAACAAACCTGAGATCGACAGAAAAATAAGGAACAAGGCAAATACATCAGATACCCATGTCCACATTTTTTTTGCGTGATTTAGGTGCAGATAATTCATATCAAAAAGTAAATCGCGTTCTTGAATTCGTTCCTCAATTATGACTCCGGTTTGGCTATTATACGTCAATGTACTGCCGTCAAAGAAAATCTTAAGTTCATTCGGATTGGGACGAAAACTATTTTTAACCGGCACTGTGAGACTAACGTGTTTCAGAACATGCGCTACCATGTCATCCTGACCCTGAACATCAACCGCCGGAATC
Organism: bacterium; assembly: GCA_008933615.1. Lineage (NCBI taxonomy): Bacteria > bacterium. Next base: position 84,291 of record WBUR01000012.1, read on the forward strand.
TTGTATTCAACTCTTGAAACATCGTAGTTTGGATTCCAATCCTGCATGTGATTGACCGCAATCCCGGATATGGCAAAGATCAAAGTAAAACCGACCGTCAAATAGCCTATATCGCGATGCAAGGAACGGTTTAATTTATATAATGCTAAGTTAGATTTTCTGTTTTCCATTTGTTTATCCTGATATTTATTATATTAGCAACAGTGACTTCATTATTGCGCATTAACGTGCCTATCAAGGATTGGTTTTTTCCTCTACGCAGAAAACGCACACCGGTATAGTTCTCATAACTGACATCCTTAATTACTTTAAACACATTGACTTTACAGCATTGTCAGCCTATCTTACAAAAATCAATGTCCTGACATTTTAATGTAACACGAGGAGAAGACTATGAAATTGCGATCATTATTTCGCAGTTCGTTTTTTATTATTTCCTGTGCATTATTATTAATTTCCTGTCCGGAAGATTCGAAAAAGGACTCATTACCTGGCAGCCAATGGATATTGGTAACATTCGATGAAGACACTGTGGGGTATATAGAATACGTCGAATTCACCAGCGACCAGGTAAATTTTTATGAGGATGAGGAAACTTGCTGGTATTATTATTTTGATACCTATGAAATCGACGGCGACATGCTTGTTCTCGATGGCGGCGAATATTCAGTGGAATTTCACCTGGATGGCAACCAACTCCGCATTATTAACGGCAGCTATGAATGGGTTTACAAAACGGCTAGTTTTGACCCCGACGATTTTAACCTATGTGAAGCCGCCAAGCGATCAGCTAAATGGAATTTTTCGAAATAAAACATCTCTTACAAATTGCAATGCATAAAAGCTTTCCGGGTTAATCCGGAAAGCTTATTTAATATATAACTAAACTGCCTCACCATCTATTTTTAACGAATTACTGCGCCTGTGCCCCGGATCTGATAAATCGTAACCGGGCCGGTCACACTTGCCGGGTCGAAAGCGCCGCCTTTTTCTTCCGCCTGATGCTCATAATATTTCAGCGCGTTTTCTTTGGAAAGTTCTATCGACTCGACAACGCCTTCCACTCTCGCTGTCTTACCTTTTGCCGTTACCGGAAAAATAATCACCCCGTCTTCCACTTTAATTTTTATTTTCTGAAATTCCGCATCGCTCGCCAGTTCCATCCAGCAGCCGCGTTTAGAACAAACGTCTACGATCTTTCCTTCTACCAGAACCGTCTTGCCGAGATATTGCGGCATATTTTCCATTAGAACTGAGATTTTAACGTTTTCTTTTAACGTCAGCTCTTTACCAAATTTTTCACCTTCCGGTGCTTTGGCGCAGCCGACGCAGAGCCACGAGCCCAGAAACAATGCGCATAGAGAATTCATTTTCATATCGGCACCTCTTTTTAATGTTACACTGAAGGTATATTAAAT
>WBUR01000013.1 GCA_008933615.1 bacterium
ACAACTGATGGCGGAGGCGCGGTAATTCCATCCTTCCCCGCATCGACACCTACATTCGGTGGAACAATCACAACTACGGTCCTTAGTGATTCTTCTGTAACACAAAACACAGACAGCGCACAGACCGAGCAGGCAACACCCAAGATCGAGTCGCAAAACAAAAAACGAGATTTTGGTGTGCGAAAAAACACCAGGAAAAAATAAGGAGTGATCAACATGTTACAACGGCTGAGTTTAATCCTATGGATTGCCTTTTTTGTTCCGACTCATATTATTGCGCAGAATGAAACGGACGCCATCAGGCCTTTTCAGAACGAATTCGGCCCCGGCGCACGCGCCATGGCTCTGGGCGGAGCTTATTCGGCTGTTGCGGAAGATTATACCGCGGTATACTGGAACCCGGCCGGGCTTGCGCAAATTCGCAAGATGGAATTTTACGGTAGTTTATCTCATCTAAGTTTGAATAACAGCATTGGTTATCAAGGAACGACCACCGAGACTACAAATGGATTTACCAACATGAATGCAATCGGCGCGGTATTCCCAATTCCCACCTACCGCGGCAGTTTGGTTTTTGGTATCGGCTATCACAGGATCAATTCCTTCGATGATTTTAATCAGGTGATCGGGTCGCCTCGTGATAACACCGGCCGCAGTTTTTATCAAAATGAAAAAACCACAACAGGCGGTAATCTGAACCAGTGGTCTTTTTCCGGGGCCGTGGATCTCACTAAAACATTGTCGGTCGGCGCTACGCTCAATCTCCTGGTTGGCAAAAATAACAACGACGTCGCCTACTTTGAAGACGATAGCTACGATGATCTTCTTTTGGATGTGTATACACGGGAAGTTGAATTTCAAATTAATCCGGATTACTCGGGCGTTGGTTTTAAGATGGGCGCGCTGTTAAAACCCTCCGATAATTTTCGGGTTGCTGTCACGGTCACGGCGCCGTCTTCATTAAAAGCGGAGGAGAGTTCGACTTATTCGGAATATCTAGTTTATGACGATAATACTCCGGACGATCTTTTTACCTCCGATTCTTTTTTGAAATACAGAATCACGTCGCCATGGAAATTTGATTTTGGAGCTTCGTACAAGTATCAATTATTTCTCCTTACAGGCGCAGTTGAAATGACCGACTGGACGCAAACACGATTTCATTCCAACATACTTGATGAAAACGCCAAAGACATCGACGGTGAGATCAACCAAAGTATTCTATCCAATTATCGCCAATCAGCCAACTATCGGCTCGGCGCTGAAGCTGCCATTCCCAATCTTGGGATAAAGGCCATGGCGGGATATTTTTATCAGGAATCGCCTTTCAAAAAAGGTACAGAGCGCATCGCAAGCAACAAACAATATCTATCGGGCGGACTGAGTTTTTTACTGGACAAACAGGTCAAGATCGATGCCTCATATCAACACGGTTGGTGGAAACAATCCACGACGGATTTTTTACTTGGTACAGATTACCAAGGCAATCAACTTGTAACCGATGAGAAAATAACAGCAAATCGTTTTGTCATCAGTTTAAGTTATCGATTTTAGTTTCATCTAATCTATCAAAGTCATGAAGATAATAACATCATCAAACGGCGGACTATTATCCGCCGTTCTTTTTTTGCTCTTCGTTCTATCTAATAACGCACAAAGCCAGGTAGGACGGCTGGATCAGCCGGTGCCGCCTTTACAGCAGATAAAAATAGCCGACTCAGTCTTTGACACAACGATTCTTAAGCTTGTCGATCAAGTGAACGGTAAAGAAATCCACTCTTTGATCGCAACGCTTGCCTCGGATTCGTTTGAGGGGCGGGCAACGGGATCTGCGGGTTTTGAAAAGGCGGCAAATTATGTAAGCAGGCATTTTGAACAAAATAATGTAGTGCCGATCGGCAGTTCGTACTTTCAGAAATTCAAGCTCGATACAAAAACCGTCAGATCGAAAGTTCATTTGCACGAAACCTCTAACGATTCCGTAGAAACCATGAATGTGGTCGGGATAAAAAAAGGCACCCTCTATCCGGACGAGTTCGTCGTGCTCTCGGCGCATCTCGATCATCTTGGGAAAAAACAGGACAGCATTTTTTACGGCGCCAATGACAATGCGAGCGGCGTCGCGGTGATGATGGCCGTCGCGGAGGCGCTGAAGGATATTTCGACAAATTGTTCCGTAGTCTTTATTGCCTTCACGGGGGAAGAGGTGGGTCTGCTCGGCTCAGCCTATTTCGTCACGCATCCGCTGATCGAACTCAAAAAGATCCGATTCATGATCAATCTGGATCTGGTTGGTTCAGGCACTAATGGTATCATGGTTCAGGGTGTGGACGGGCATAAAGAAGTGTTTTCAGAGATTCAGAAGGTCAATCAAAAATATTTTCAGTTCGAGCTCGGTACACGCCCCAATTCTCCCAATTCCGACCACTACTATTTTCATCTTCTCGGTGTTCCGGCATTCTTCATGTATGTCTACAACGGGACGATGCCATATCATTCACCGGGCGATACGGCGGAGAAAATCGATTCTGTCGTGATTGAGAATGTGGCGAAATTTGTGCTGATGAATGTGTGGTGGTTTGCAAAAAAAAGTTGAATGAAATTGTCTAACGGAAAAAAAAAGTCGGAAAGCCCCTTACTCAACTAACAAAATCTTATCACCAACATGAGGAACGACTGAAATGGAAATTGTTAAGCCTATCTGGCCACAAACTATCCGGCTATTGATTTCAATAATTTAAATGGAGATTTATATATGAATTCAGTGAAGTTCCTCATCATAGAAGCATTTATTTTTATTTTTTTTTGTTCTTCGGCTACTTCCGCGCAAGACGGCAAGACCGAAAGTTTTAACTCTATACACAAATCAAGATGGGCATTTCAATTAAGCGATGATTTTAGCTCAGTCATTTTACAATTAAAATATCATGTGTCTAACAACACAGCCATACGTTATGGGATACTTTTTGGTTTAGGAGGAACCGACGGCAAGGGCTCATTTCATAGACTACCAGTTGATACTATAACATCAAAAAGTAAAAATGAGTATGACGATTACACCATATCGAACCGAGTGGAGTTTCTATATTATCCCTACGCTGAAGACCATTTTGCCCTGTATTCCGGGTTTGGTCCTGAGTTGGGGTTCAGTCAATCAAAAGGGATCAACAAGCATGGGGATCCTAATTACTCCGGTAAAAGTGAGATGACGTCGAAATCTTGGTATACCGGAATAAATCTTCTAATGGGATTAGAATGGTTTCCCACAAAAAAAGTGAGTTTATTTACTGAATATGAACTTTATGCGTATTTCCAATCGGCACACCAGACCTATAGCGGCGAAAGCACAAGCACCTTGGAGCCGGAATCATGGGGCTACAAGGATAAGTATAAAAATACAGGTTATAGAACAGGTTCCAACGGCATGAGGCTTGGATTATCTCTGTATTGGTAAAAGTCTAAGGACGTTAACTACGAATAGATCCTGACGGTTGTGAGTCCACATTCAAGTTAGAAACCGCCAACTTTATTAAATTCGGCAACCGTCAGGAAGTTTTTTTTACTAAAGGGTATTCGTGATAGTAAATGTACGAGTGCAACAAATAGATATTGATAAAAACCCCCAACCTGATTATTTTTAGCCTACCTCTGAAAAAGAAATATCATGGTCAGAAACATTATTATAATTTTAATTGTGTCTTTCGCAACGCACGTTCTGCAGGCGCAGAACGTTCGCTGCAGTGCGTCGGTGGAGAGAACGGTGATCGAGGCCGGAGAATCCTTCACGCTGACCGTCGAGATCAGCGGAGATGATATTAATGTGACGGCGTATCCCCAGCTGCCGCCGCTCAAAGGCCTTGAAGCTATTTATGCCAATGCCGGAGAATCCACGTCCATTCAAATCATCAACGGCAAGAAAAGCGTTTCAAAAAGTTATCAGTTTTTGCTCCGCGCAAAAGAAGCCGGCAAATGGACAATACCGTCGATCAGTGTGGAAAATAACGGAAGAGCTTATACCACACAGCCGCTCACCATCGAAGTCGTTCCGGCGGGCACGGTTTCAGGAAATCAAAACGCTTCTTTGTCGAAAGAGGTTTTTCTGGCAATCGTTTCAGCAAAAAAAGAGGCGTATGTGGGCGAACAGATCATGGTTTACCTGAAAATTTATACGCGCGTGAATATTACACAATATTCACCGACGAAAACTCCGAATTTTACCGGATTCTGGGCGGAAGATTTCCCGATCAAACAACCGTTGGAACCGGAGCGCGAAATTCTAAACGGCGTTACGTATTCTACATTTACCATTAAACGGACGGCTGTATTTCCAACGCATGCAGGAACTTTGAGTATTGATCCGGCAGAAATAGACTGCGAACTGCGCATTTCCAAAAAAGGGCGCAGCAATATGTTCGATGACTTTTTCTCACCTTTTGGTGATCCGTTCGGACAAGTTGTACAGACAAAACTCGTTTCCAATTCCGTTGACATCAAAGTGAATGAGCTACCGGCAGAAAAACCGGCGAACTTCACCGGGTTGGTCGGTAATTTTGATGTCACGACTTCCGTCGATAAGGCGTCACTCAAGACCGGTGAGGCGGTGGTTTACAAAGTAGAGATCAGCGGTACGGGAAATATCATGTCAGCGGAAATTCCACCCAACCCATTTTCGGATGATTTTGAAAAATATGATCCAAAATCGTCGGATGAGATCAATAAAAAAGGAAACCTGATCAGTGGGAAGAAAACTTTTGAATACGTGGCCGTTCCGCGCGCGAGCAGACAATTTGAAATACCACCGTACGTTTTTTCCTATTTTGATCCTTCGGCAAAAAAGTACATCACAAAATCTTCGTCATCGCATACGCTCGATATTGCGGTCGGCACAGGCGGTATTGCAAGCGGCGGCGGATTGTCAAAAGAAGAAATTGCTCTTCTGTCCAAAGACATCCGCTATATTAAATCCGACGTAGACGATTGGTTTCAAAGTGATCGCGGTTTTGTATATCGATGGTGGTTCATTCTTCTGTGGATCGTTCCGGCAGGCGCGTGGCTGAGTGGGAATCTATTTTTGAAGAGACGGGCGAGATCGTTGCAGGATATTGAAGGAGCAAAATACAGGAAAGCCAGTCCATTGGCAAAAAAACGCCTGAAAACTGCTGAAAAATTAGTGAGGGAAAATAAGGTCGATACTTTTTATGCCGAAATAGCCAAAACATTGAGCGGCTTGGCGGCGGACAAATTAAAAATTCCGGAAGCAAGTCTTATGAAAGAACTGCTGGAAGAGCGATTCCGAGAAAAGAGAGTTGACGAAGCGTTGATCAAAGAATATTTGGATTGCTTGCATATGTGCGATGAAGCGCGTTTTGCTCCGGAAAGCAAGTCTAAAGAAAAAATCGATGAAGCGTATAACCGCATTCGTTCAGCTATACTGAATATGGACAAGGCAATATAACCCAATGATGAAAATCATATACACGCTCCTGGCGATTACCCTGACATCAAACGTTTTGAATGGACAGGGCATCTCGATCTCTTCGGAAGATCTTTTCGCAAAAGCCAACCTTTCCTATGAGAAAAAACGATATTCCGATGCGCAGATTTTGTATCAACAGCTTGTCGACGCGGATTATTCATCGAAAGAACTTTTTTATAATTTGGCTAACACCTACTTTAAAATGAAAAAATACGGCTATGCTGTATTTTATTATGAAAAAGCCATAAGGCTCGATCCATCCGATGAGGACATCGTCTTTAATCTTGAGTTGACACAACTGTATCTGAAGGATAAAATTATTACTCCGCCTGATTTTTTTGTATATGATATCTCAAAAAAAATAATGCGCTCCTTGTCGACAAACACGTGGGCGGTAATGAGTCTTCTGGGTTGGTATATTTTTGTAGGATTGATATTGCTTGGAAAAATCCACAGGATGCAACGGCGCTATGTCAAAATACTGATAACAACCGTCGGGATTTATCTATTATTTTGTACAATTAATTTTGGCGCCGGGGTGTATTCACGCGCGAAAACCCAGGAAGCAATTATTTTGAATGCCGCCGCCGATGTGAAAAGTGAGCCGGATAACGCAGGAAGTATTATTTTTGTATTGCATGAAGGAACTAAAGTTCAGATTCGTTCGAAAAAAGCAGATTGGTTTGAAATCAAATTGCGGGACGGCAAGGTAGGATGGCTTCGTAGAGACGATTTAGGGATTTTATAATGGGCCAAACTCGCGATCCGCTGCGTTTGTATCCCGCCGTCAAAGTTGTGCTCCTTTTTATTCTGATCATACTTATCATTCGGTACACCGGCATATCGAGTCTCTTTGTTTCAGGTCATTCCCTCATATTTTCTCTCGCCGCAATAGGCCTGATAACGGGAGCGGCTCTTCTGCGACGAAAGATGAGGTTGCTCGCATTCTTGCTTTTTATTTCCGGAATTTTCTTTCTTATTTCCGCCCGTTATCCGTCCGGAAGATTCGAATCATCCCACATTTCACATTTTAATCAATTAGGCCGGGAAGTTGAAGTAAAAGGGATCGTCAGCCGTGATCCGCAATTGATCAAAGATAAAATTCGTTTTGTCTTTGAGGTTCGCTCCATCCGTGTGACTCAACATATTGAGTATCCAACCACCGGCCAATTACTCATCACACTGCGTGACGAGGCTCGTATTCCGAGAACCTATGGTGAGGAGCTGATTCTGTATGGGAGTATTTTTGCTCCAAGAGATGAAAGAAATCCGGGCGAATTTGATTACGCGCAATATCTTGCTTTTCAGAATATTTACGGATTAATGTATCTGGGTGAAGCGGGACAAGTGGCCGCAACGGGACATACGGAAACGAACCCGATCCTGAAATATTTTATTCATCCCATTAAGCATTACGTATTCGAGCTGAATAATTCCACCTTATCGCCGCTTAGCGCTTCGATTTTAACCGGTTTGCTCGTTGGTGAACGCGGTGAAATTCCAAGTGAGGTTTTGGAATATTTCTCCTATAGCGGTACGATTCACATATTGTCTATCAGCGGACTGCATATCGTTTTTATCACGGCATTGCTATTCGGATTTTTCAGTTTTCTCAGGCTGCGTTATAACCTTAGAATTTATTTTACTCTAGCCTGTCTCGTCGTTTATATGGGCGTTGCCGATTTTATTCCATCGGTGGTGCGTGCCGGAATTATGGCCGGCGTCGTTTTAGTTGGCACCCTCTGGCAGGTGAGGGGAAATATTATAAACAGTCTTTTTGTTTCGTTAATCATCATTCTCTTTATGCAGCCGCTGGCATTGTTCGATATTGGCCTTCAATTATCTTTTACGGCAGTATTGTCCATAGTGCTGATTTATCCAAAACTGGAAACGGCATGCAAACGATTTGGTTTTTTTCAATCCGGCGACATGAGTTTAAGTGAAAAAATACTCGCGTTACTTCTCGTGTCTGTTGCCGCCCAGATTGGAACGATTCCTTTTACAGCATATTATTTTTATAAAATCCCGCTGGTCGCGCTTGCGGCAAACGTATTGATCGTTCCTTTATCCAGCTTTGTAATGGGCATTGGTTTTATATCGGCGATGGCCGGCACATTCTCGTTTACTATTGCGCAATGGTTCGCCAACGTCAACGAGTTGTCCATCCTGCTGATGGTCAAGATCGCCGAGTGGTCGTCCAAAATGCCGTTTGCTTACACGGAATTTTACAAGATGGATTTGTGGAGTATGCTGATATTTTACATGATTCTATTTTATTTTCTTACATGGAATGTTCTAAAGATCAGAAAATACGGTATGATTGCGGGATTGGCCGTGATTGCTATTTTCATTTGGAGGCCGGTGTGGAGTTCCGAACAACCACTTGAGATTATATTTCTTGATGTCGGACAGGGCGACGCCGCCGTAGTACGAACTCCTCAAAATAAAACGATTCTTATCGACGCCGGCGATTGCAACGAACATTTTGATCAGGGCGAGAGGGTGGTGGCGCCCTATTTGAGAAAAATCGGCGTCCATCATATTGATTATCTGATCATGTCGCATCCGCATGACGATCACATTGGAGGAGTGTTTTATCTGCTGAAACATTTTACCGTTGGGCAAGTGATTGACCCCGGACAATTTTACCGATCCGATGTGTACGACAGCATTCTGTGCCAAATAGAACGGCGCAGTATTCCACGCCGCATAATACGCGCCGGGGACGCGCTTGCAATTGATAAGGATGTTGCGTTATATTTCATGCATCCGGGGAAACAGTTTGTTTCCGAAAACGCGCCGGCGCCCGCGGGAACGAATAACACATCTCTTGTTTTCCAGCTCAGGTGCCATGGCGTCAAGGCGCTATTTACGGGGGATGCCGAACTCCCAAGCCTGTCCGAAATAGGCGACTACTCGGAAACGCTTCAAAGTGATATTCTGAAAGTCGGCCATCACGGTTCGTGGAACGGGACGTCGCAAACATTTCTGTCGAAAGTGCAGCCTAAGTTTGCCGTTATTTCCTGCGGGGCATTCAATATGTTTAACCACCCATCGCCGGCAGTTGTCGGCGATCTGGTTCACATCGGAGCGAAAGTATATCGAACGGATCAACAAGGAGCCGTAATATTCAGGGCAGATGCCAGCGGTATCTATCGCGTAAGGTAATCTATGTTCGGTTATGATATGATCGTCATGCTTGGTTTTTTTGTCGGCATGATCCTGTACGCCGTTTTGAGCGGGGAAATAATTAAGCGCAAAAATAAACTGATGCATGAACATGTTTTTTTGTTCATGGTCCTTATTCTGACGATATGGCACGGATTCCAGTTTTTTGCATTGACCATCAAACAAGTTTTCGGCCGGCCGGCGCAAGAGATATACACGGAATTACGCTATATATCGCTGTACAGTATTGTGTTCCTTCCGGCGGTGGTGGTACATGTTCACGCCTCTTTCCTGGATTATGTTCATCAACTGGTTGGCCGAAAGGGCGTCTTTTATAAAATATTCCCTCTCTTTTTTTATCTGCCAATTATTTTCATTATTTATTTCGGACAGTATACGATCGTAGATTCACGAAGGCGTATTCTCGATGAAAACATGAGTTTTATTCCCGTCTTTATTTTTTTCATAGTGATCGCGCTCTGGGTTTCTGCAATGCTATCGATTCGAATTATCATGTTGAGCCGAAACGAAAAATGGCGGCAATTTTTTGTGGTCGAGACGGTTATCATTTTTATAATTTCGGCTTTGCTGCTGTACTTTTATTTTTTCGGAGGAACGGGAAACGTTCGATTGGATAAATCGCTCAAAAGTCTATTGATGATTTCCTCGCTCATTCCAACCGGGGTTATGATCTATCTCTTGTACAAATATCCTTTTTACTCTACGGTGGCACGGAGGCGCTTTCTGCTGATCACGATTGCAGGAACTTTTTTGAGTATTTACATCGTAGCGGCGCGAGCATTACGGAAAATGGGAGAAGATAATCCTGATCTCAGCGTTGAAATGCTGGAGATTCTGATTGTGTCGCTGATGTTCATTTTATACGAACCGGTCAAATATATGATACGTCGCATCGCCGGGTACTACGCCCTCAATCAGAAATATTTGTACCAATCTATGATTCGCAAGATCAGCGAAAAGATCGTGAGTGCGGGCAACTTGGACGATTTACTGAAGGTAGTTCATTCGTCGGTCATTGAATATTTTAATGTGGAAGAAGTCGGATTGTTTATCTTAGGCAAACACATATATCCTGAGCGCATGTATTATTCCGTTACGCAGAGTCTGGGTGATATAAAGGAATTCAAACTGGAATCTGTAGTAAAGAATATTCAAAAAGGCAACGGATTGTATGAGGCGCGTCGCATGAATCTTTTTCATTTCAGGTCTTCTGAAATTCCTTATCATATTTATCTCGGTATCAGCCTGGAAAATGATCTGGTCGGTTTGCTAGCTATCGGTAAAAAGAAGACCAATGAGGAATTTACATTTGAAGAAAAGGAAATTCTGCTGACCGTATCAAGCCAGATAGCCATTGCGATTGAAAATATTGAATTAGTTCAGCGGCGTATCGAGCTGGAATCTAAAATGTTCCAGGCCGATAAATTATCGTCGCTTGGCCTGCTGGCGACAAGCATTGCGCACGAAGTAAAAAATCCTCTGAGTTCTATCAAGAGTATTGTGCAATCGCTGAGGGATGAGAAGAAAAAAAGCGGGAGCAAGGATCACGAACTGATGGATCTGCAGATCATTACGGAAGAAATTGACCGCCTGACCATTGTGGTAGGGCAGCTGCTCAAATTTGCCCGAACGGATGATTCCGATGAGGATGAAATTGATATAATCAAGATCATTGACAATATTCTGACTATTCTTCGCCAAGAAACCCGCGGCAAGGGCATCAAGCTGTATACCAAATATGAACATTCGCCGTTGATGATCAAATCCCGGCAGGGAGACTTGAAAGAGATCATTTTTAACATTATTATCAATGCGATACAATCGATGGAACACGGCGGCCGGCTCATGTTCAGTGCGGGCTACACCGTGCGGGAGGCGGATCTGTTTGAAGCGACGTCATCGGAAAAACACTCGAGCGTAATGATCGTAGATAAGCTGTATCCGCCCGATATTGCGGACGGATTTTCCGAGTGGAATCTTGATCCTATGATCGTACACTCGATTCAGTCAACAGAAAAAAAGCCGGCTGTGGAATATGCGCCGCATTTGCTGCCAGACCAGAAACGGTGTATCAAAATTGCGATCACCGATAACGGTTCCGGCATCAGTCCTGAAAGAATGGAAGAAATATTTAAACCATTCTACACCACGAAATCGTCCGGTACAGGCCTTGGACTGGCTATTGTAAAAAATAAAACCGAAGCCATCGGCGGTAGGCTGATATTACGCAGCCAGAAAGACGTCGGTACTTCATTCGAAATTTATATACCACTCAACTAAGTAATTTATGAGCGAACCCATTACACCGGATTTCACATTACAATCCACTATCGGCGTTCTGATTGTAGATGATGAAAAAGCTGCACGCTACGGTATGGCCAAAGCCCTGAGGCCGGAAGGTTATCGTATTGCCGAAGCCGAGGATGCTCTTTCCGCATTGAATCTGATGAGTACTAATAGTTACGATGTCATCGTAACGGACGTTTCAATGCCCGGTATGAACGGCATTGATTTTGTGAAAAAGCTCAAGGAACGTAGAATCGAAAGTCTTGTGATTGTGATTACGGCTCACGGTTCAGAAAAGACGGCGGTCGAGGCTATCAAGTCCGGTGCATTCAATTATATGTCTAAGCCGTATGACATTGAAGAATTACGCGCGCAGGTCGGGCATGCCGTGCAGCAGGTTTTACTTCAACGTGAAAATACGCAGTTAAGAAAAGAACTTCAGATCAGCAAAGGATTCACCGGATTTATCGGCGACTGCAAACCGATGCGGCACGTGTATGATCTTGTTGACAAAGTAAGCAAAAGCAACGTAACGGTGCTCATTCGCGGCGAGAGCGGCACAGGAAAGGAATTGGTAGCCAAGACGATTCATGATCAGAGCCTCCGCGCCAAAGGGCCGTTTATTTCCATTAACTGTGCGGCGATTCCAAAAGAATTGATTGAAAGCGAACTCTTCGGATTTGAAAAGGGCGCGTTCACCGGTGCGGTAGCGGCGAAACAGGGAAAATTTGAATTAGCGGACGGCGGAACCCTTTTTCTCGACGAGATCGGCGATATGTCGCTCGAAACGCAGGCCAAAGTTCTGCGCGTCCTGCAGGAAAGAAAATTCGAACGCGTCGGCGGCACGGAATCCATTCAGGTGGATGTCCGTATTCTCAGCGCCACACACCGTGATTTGTCTAAATTTATACGCGAAGGACAATTCCGGGAAGACCTGTATTACCGCATTAATGTGGTGGAGATCGAAGTTCCGACTCTACGCAAACGCGCGGGCGATATACCTCTGCTGGCTAAACATTATCTCAGCGTGTTTGCGCAAAAACATAAAATTAACGTCACGCGCTTTTCAAATGATGCAATGAAAGTACTTATGGATTATGACTGGCCCGGCAATGTGCGCGAACTGATTAATGTGGTTGAACGCAGCGTAGTGCTTAGTTCCGGCGAGGAAATCACAAAAGACTTGTTGCATGACGACCTGAAAAAAAACGGCGATTTCAGTCCGATGGGAATCAAAGAAATTCTTGAGCGGGGCGACGTGAGTTTCCAGGACGCCAAACAGCGCGTCGTACGCGCGTTTGAACGCGAGTTTATCATGGAATCGATGAAACTCAATCACTGGAATATTTCACAGACCGCGGCAAAACTCGGCATGAAGCGGCAGTACTTACAGCAGAAGATAAAAGAATTGGAACTGAATATCCAGGAAGCGAAGGAGCATCTATGACAAACTCACGCCCGGAGTCCGCGGCGAGCCCTTTAATGGACACTCCGCAAACACTCAGCGATCAGCCCATCGGAATTTTTGATTCCGGTATCGGCGGTTTGACCGTGGTCAAGGAAGTTATGCGTCAATTGCCCAATGAACGCATCGTCTATCTCGGTGATACCGCGCGCGTGCCGTACGGCACAAAGTCCGATCGCACGATCAAAGCGTTTACTCTGCAAAGCTGTTTATTTTTACTCGAACATGATGTCAAGATGATCGTCATTGCCTGTAACACCGCCAGCGCGGTCGCATTGGACTTCATTGCCAATATGTTCAAGATACCCGTGATCGGCGTCATAGTGCCGGGTTCGTCCGCGGCGGTCGGGCTCAGTGTGAAACAACGTATCGGTATTATTGGAACGCAAACCACGGTCAACAGCGAGGCGTACCCCATAACGATCAAGAAGATGAATGCCGAAACGGAAGTTTTTTCGCATGCGTGCAGTTTATTTGTGCCGTTGGCGGAGGAAGGCTGGCTGGATCACGATGTGACGCAACAGATCAGCGGGGAATATCTCCGGCATTTCGAAGGATCGAATATTGACACGCTCGTGCTCGGGTGTACGCATTACCCCATGCTCAGTACGACAATACAGAAATCTATCGATCGCATCATAGGGTCCCCGGTTGGCCTCATTGACTCCGGCGTAGAAACGGCGAAAATTGCAAAAAAAATTCTTGCCGACAATAAATTGCTCAGCGCCAAAACGCGTAGAGCGCAGCATAAGTTTTACGTAACCGATATGCCGAAGAATTTTGTGAAAGTGGGCGAAAGGTTCCTCGGATCAAAGATGGAAGATATTGAAACGGTGAATGTAGAGATATTGGGGTTTTGACTTCTTGTATGTATCATAGCCATTTTAAGAATAAAATAAGCCGCACCAGTTCCTGCAACAGATAAGACAAAAGATCCTCCATGCACAATATTCCTTCACGGCCCGTGAAATTAAGATTATATTATTTGGACTGGATCCGGGTTTTGGCTTTCGGCCTTTTGTTATTTTATCATATTGCGCTTATCTTTGTCGATTGGGATTTTCATATCAAGAATTCGGAGCTTTATAACGGGCTCAAATTACCGATGCTGTTTATAAGACAGTGGCGCATGCCGCTATTGTTTCTGATTTCTGGAGCGGGATCCTGGTTTGCGATAAAAAACATCAGAAACGGCGCATTCATAAAAAAGCGGATTATCCGACTCCTTATCCCGCTTATTTTTGGATTTTTAGTTATTACTCCGCTACTGAATTATGTGGGGCTTTTACACAAAGGGGCAACGTACGGATCGTACGCGTCTTTTATGGAAAATCATTTCTTCCATCATTTTAGATGGAATCACTTATGGTTTATCGGTTATCTTTTAGTCTATACCATTCTGGCACTACCCCTATTTCATTATTTACGCGGGACAAATGGAAAGAAATTGGCTGAAAAAACGGCGATGTTTTTTTCGGCAAAAAAGTATAGTTTGCTGCTGCTTGTGATACCGCTGTTCATTATAGAATACACATTAAGAGACGCTTGGCCGGACAAACGAAAATTGATCAATGATTGGTATAATTTCTCTTTTTACTTTGTTACGCTGATTTACGGATATTTTATTGCTTCGAATATGTCGATCTGGGACCGAATCGAAGACGACCGCACGTTTTACTTTTTATTGGGCGCTGTATGTTTTATCTTTATCTACACGGAGCTGCATCAGTCGGGCGATGATTTCCTTGAGAAGTCCTACGATGCCGGCGTAATATACAAGCTTGTCAAGAGCGTCAACACCCTTGCGTGGATGTTCTGTTTTCTGGGATACGCGAAACAATATCTCAATTTCACCAGCCGGCCAATGCGCTATGCGAACATGGCCGTATATCCGTTTTATATTCTGCATCAGCCGGTATTGATCATTATCGGCTTTTTTGCGGTGCAACTCGATATTGGAATTTTTGCGAAATACATTTTAATTTCCATGGGCACCTTTTTATTTATTTGGTTATTTTTCGAATTTGTTATCCGTAGGTCTAGATGGGCCGCTTTATTTTTTGGCGTAAAAGAAAGGGACCTCACGAGAGATAAAGCGCACAACGTCATATCAAAATTATTTGTTAATTGATGGTTAGATTTTTACCCAATTTGTTTGGAGAATTATGATCCAAGATTACCTTCTCGCATTCATTCCGATCTTTGTTGCAATCGACGTGATCGGTATAGTTCCGGTATACCTCACGCTGACCGAAGGTATTCCGGAGAATCCAAAACGGCGGGTTTTGCGGCAGTCCATATTCACTGCGTTTCTTGTCAGTATGACGTTTCTCGCTCTTGGAAAAATTATTTTTCTTTTTCTCGGAATTACGATGAGCGATTTTAAGATTGCCGGCGGAATCATTTTGTTTGCCATTGCGATTAATGACCTGCTGTTTTCTACTGAAGAGAGGAAAAGCCATGAAGTACAGGACGAAACAACCGAAATCAAAATTCAGCATACGGCGTCGATCGGCATAGTGCCCATCGGAATTCCGCTGATCGTTGGGCCGGCCTTATTAACGACCTTGATGATATCCATGGACTCGTACGGCATGGGGCCGACCATTTCCTCTGTTGTAATTAATTTGCTGATTGTTTATACTGCTTTGCGGTATTCGCCATATATTCTGCGGGTTACAGGCCGCAGCGGCGCCAAGGGTATCGCTAAAGTGGTAACGCTTTTATTGGCCGCAATCGGTGTTATGATGGTACGCAAGGGGATCACTGAAATTATTCAGGGCGGGATGTAAACACTTTTCGTTTGATTCGAAATGACGCTTAGGAAAAATGATAAAGAGAAATTTTGACATAGATGAGCCGGACTTTGAAGAAGACGATCGCGGAAATATGGATCCGGAAAATGCGGAGGAATTCAAAGAAGAGATCTTCGCAGTCATAACCAGGAACATCCTGAGCGCGGATGAGGTCGAGCGCAACGACGCCCTTCACCTGATCCCGTATCTCGAATGCGATCCACGTCTGTCAGACTACCTGCATGCGCTGATGAACGATGCCGATCCAAACCGTATTCTCACCGGCATCATCGGCCTCGGGCTTTGGGCTCATTCCGATGGTTTTGCAGCGCTGATTAATTTTCTGACCGATGCAAATAACAAGGATGTGATCACGCCGGAAATCGAGGAAGAGATTATTATTTCTATCGGTAATATCGGCGGCCACGAGTCTTTTGATTTTCTTAAAAATTATTGTCTTCAAAGGTATTTGCAAAATCCGGACGATGAAGACGCATTGGGGATGGCTGCCGTTGAAGGCATAACGCAGATCGCACAGAAAGGGCATGGAGAGGCATTAAAATTTTTAACGGAAGCGAGTGTGCACCCCGCATGGAATATGCGCGAGTCCTGCGCGGACGGATTCGGCGTTATCTTTAGGGGCAAGGAAAAGATACCCAAACCGATTTATGACCTGCTTATCCGGCTTTCCAAAGACAAAAACACCAACGTACAAATTGCAGCGTATATGAGTCTGGATGACATTGTGGGGTTGGATGAAGCTAACAAAAAAATACTGGCCGACGCAAGGAACAAACAGGTCTTCGGCGAATAAAAACCAACCGCCGTAAGTCTGCGGTGAATGCCAAACCCGATAGAATTTTTTTAAGACCGGTAATATAAAACATAACCATAGACCACAAAATAAAACACAAAGGACACGAAGCCTGTTCAATAATGCGGTTTATATGTGACCGTTATGAATTTTCTTTGCGTCCTTTGCGGTTAGTGGTATTCCGATAACCAATGCGAGGAACTATGTCAAAACTGCGGGATCAGTTACAAAAGGTTCGTGAAGGATTTCATCCTACATTCTGGGTTGCCAACGGGATGGAGTTGTTTGAACGTCTGGCTTTTTACGGCCAAAAAATTGTCATGAGTCTGTATTTGCGTGACAGGCTTGGCTTTACAGAAAGCGAGTCGGGGCAGCTCTCCGGTATTTTTGGCGGCATGATCTATCTGCTCCCGATCGTCGGCGGCACGCTGGCCGACAAATGGGGTTTTCGAAACGCATTCTCCATTGCCTTTACGATTCTTGCCTTGGGATATTTTCTTGTCGGTTCGGTGGGGATGACGGCATTTCAAGGCCTCTACGGCGACACATCGCAGTACTGGCTGCTGGTTGCCTTTTTATTTTTTACCGCGATCGGAGGATCATTTATAAAACCGGCCGTATTGGGAACCGTTGCCGTGACGTCGAAGCCGGAAACAAAATCGCTGGGGTACGCTATTTATTACTGGCTGGTTAATATCGGCGCCGCTATCGGTCCCACGATCGCGTATTTCGTTCGCGACAGCTTCGGAATGGAATTTGTTTATGTCGTTTCATCGGTCAGTTGTCTCGCTATGCTTATCGTCAATCTCCTGATGTACAAAGAGGTGAAAAGCGAAATGACCGAGGTCACAGAATCGCTTGGCAAGAAAATCGCGAATCTGTTTCTGGTTTTGGGCAATCTGAAGTTCATGGTGCTGTTGCTGCTTTATTCATTATATTGGGTCATGTTTTGGCAGGAGTTCATCGTACTGCCTTACTACATTATTGATTTTATTGATCCGCATGCGCCCTACGAGATTATTCAATCCTGGTCTGCTGCGGGCGCCATCATATTGCTGCAAATTCCAGTGAATTATCTGACGAAACACATTCGCACGCGCACGGCGATTCTGGTTGGCTTTGGCGTTTCCAGCTTGTGTTGGTTGATCATCGGACTTTATCCCAGCATTCCAACGATTGTAGCGGGAATTGTCGCGTTCGCGCTGGGCGAAATCATGCAGGCGCCCCGTTATTATGAATATATTTCGGACATAGCGCCTCCGGGACAACAGGGATTATTTCAGGGATACGCTTTTTTGCCCATTGCCATAGCGCTGTTTGCCGGAGATCCTCTTGGAGGTTGGATGTACGAGAGCCTTAAAACAACGCCGAATCCGGAAATGATCTTTTTTGCGCTTTTTGGCGTCGGCGCATTTGCGACCGTACTGATGGCAATTTACAATGTGGTCGTCGGACGGCAAGAATCCAAACAAAAGGTTTCTTGACGCCGAAGGGTTTTACGAAATTAAGTCGAGCGAAATGCATTCTAAGATAGCCGAAACGATATTGTGCGTTTTTTTTCTACTGGGAATTCCATACGGTGTGCTTGAAGCGCAGGAGGCCGGTTCGATAAAGATTCCTCCCGATTCGGCGGTGGTTTCAGGCGAGGATTCACTTTGGGCCGATGCGTTCTCAAAATTGACCATCCAACACATAAATCAACAGGCCGACTCAGCGAACCTGTTCTTTCATTCCGATTCCTCATTCTTCTACAAAATTATCAGTCACGATGAAATGATGAAATCCTACCATGGCGATTTCGCAGACTGGCTGTGGGTTGCAGGAGGATTTTATGTACACGACCTCGGCAGCTACGGTAAACCGATCACGGCATCAACCAACGGATTATCCAATCGCCACATTCTTGTTTTGCTGGACGGCATTCCTATGAACGATCCGGATGCGGGCTGGATTAATTTGAATACGATCTCACTTGAAAATATCGAGCGTATCGAGATTTTCCGAGGAAACGGTTCTCCGCGGTACGGCGATCAGGCCGCCGGAGGATATGTTAATATTGTTCCGCGACAATTTACAGCTAACGAGCCCCTCACGTCCATTAAATTCCGTTCCGCGTTCAGCCCTTTTCAGGACATCGGAATTTTTTTCGGAAGAAATCTCGGCAGCCATCTTCAAGTTTATGTCGGAGGTTCCGCGAAGGAAACGCCCGGGGAACAGAATGTACAGGGGTTGCAGGGCGGGTTCTTGTATAATTTTCAGCGAACACGCTATGCCGGAAAAAATCTGTATGCAGGGATAAATTTTCTGATTACGCCCGACTGGTCAATGAAATTCTATACACAGAGCAACAAAGACAGGTTCGACGCCTACGGGCGGAATATTTTCGGCGACAAAAATATTTTTGATTTTTCCACGGTTGGCGGATTCCGCAAGGACGAGAGGACGGATTACCATATGAGCCTTACCGGAAAAACAGATCGTTCTCTTTTTCAGTCGCACTTGTATTTTGTTAATATCAACCGCAACTCAAATAGTTTTCCAAAAGAAATAAGTATTCCGTCATTTTATTCAACGCAGTCTGTCGGATGGGATGGGCGGTACGGTTTGAATATAGCGCAGCATCGGTTATGGATCGGCGGAGAATATGTAAAACGTTCGATTGACCGGATCCCTACGCAGGAAACGCGCAGTAATCAAACGGCCATATTTGCCGGAGATACCTTTGAATGGAATACATTGGTGATACAACCTTCGGGACGGTATGAATATCATACGATCTATCATCAGGCGTTCTCCGGGGCATTGACAGTAACGCTGCCCGTGAATGACCATTTGGATATTTTGGCGAATGCAGGTCATACGGAAACCTTTCCGACATTAATGGATGAGTTTCAAAATAACGTCGGGCGCTATGAAACTCAATTTTCAGGATTTCCTCCGGGTGATTTCAATTTTCCGATCAATTTTGCTAAAAACCTTTCCAAGCAAACAACGCAAAGCTTGTCGTCATCCATTCATGTGAAAAACATCTTCTATTTTGACCGCGTGGTCATTAGCGGTTATGGAAATAACCTGCGCGACGCATTGTATTACTATCCCGTGAATTTCAACACAGATTCTATGGAGATCAAGGTTGGGAATCTTTCCCGTTCTAAAACGTACGGCGTGGAGTTTGAGTTCATGAAAAAAATTGCCATGTTTGAATTTACGGCCCGGCAATCGTTATCCAAAGGCGACGACGAAGTGCGTCAGGGAGTTCCGGCCTATCGCACTTATTTTAGCGGGTATGGCACGTTTCTTTTTTTAAAAAATAATCTGAAACTGACTGGATTTTTGTCGGCGATGTACGTCGGAAAACATGCGGGATTCAGTTTTCACGATGCGCCGCAGATATATTTCATCACGCCGCGATATGCGCGCGGAGGATGGATATTGAACACGCGGATTTCGGTAAATATAGGAACGTTACAGATTTTTTATGAGGCGGAAAATTTTCCGCGCGTGCGGTTTACCATGCTCGACGGATACGATATTACGCGACAACAGGTTCGCGTCGGGCTGATCTGGAAATTGTATAATTAGGCAAAAGCATGAGCGTGCACACTATGAAAAAAAGCAGAATATCAAAAGGCCGAATTCGCTCGAAGGATCAAATCCTACTTCTTCATGCCGCAGTGGAAGACACGGAAGACAGCGTATTAATAACCGATGCAAACCTGGAGCCGCCCGGGCCGCGGATTGTCTTCGTTAATCCCGGATTTTCTAAAATGACGGGTTACACCATCGATGAAGTCATGGGGAAATCACCGCGTCTAATGCAGGGTCCTAAGACGGATCGGAAGGTTTTGGATCGACTAAAACTTTGTCTGGAAAATGGCGAACCGTTTTTCGGAGAGGTCATTAATTATCGTAAAGACGGAACGGAATATTTTCTTGAATGGCACATTTCGCCTGTTCGGGACGACGGCGGCAATATTACCCATTTTGTTTCGGTGCAGCGCGATATTACTGAGCGAAAACGAGCGGAGGAACTTCGCATACAATTTCAGCAGCAAAAAGCCCGTACGGCGGCAATAGTAGAAACTCAAGAAGAAGAACGAAGACGTATCGCCAAAGAATTGCATGACGCGCTGGGACAGATGCTCGTAGCCGCAAAATTCAATGTTGATATTCTAGAAGAAAAACTGGAGTTAACGGATGCATCGACAAGAAAACGGGCGGCAGACATCAAGAATCTCCTGAATCATATCATGCTTGAAGTGCGGCGAATATCCTACAATCTAATGCCGAGCATATTGGAGGACTTCGGATTACCGCCGGCGTTAAGTCAATTATGCGAACAACTACCGCAGAACGAGAGCCTAAAAATCCAGTTCGTTTGTAAGGGATTGGAAAAAAGATTACCGCGTATCGTAGAAATCGGGATGTATCGAATTGCACAAGAGGCATTGAATAATATAATCAGACATTCGAATGCACATGAAGCAACCATTCAGTTGATAAAAGATAGGAAAACGGTTACATTATCTATTGAAGATGACGGTAATGGTTTTATTCCGGACGAAGCGAATACAGGAAAACAGCGTCGCGGAATGGGACTAATGAATATGAGGGAACGAGCGGAATCCATAGATGCATCATTTTACCTTGACTCGCGTCCGGGGCAGGGGACGGAGGTCATAGTACAACTGAAAGATAACGAAAAATGAAAAAAATACGGATTCTATTAGCCGACGATCACGCCTTGGTGAGGGAGGGGATGAAAACCTTGCTTCAGGATGTAAATGATCTATTTGTTGCAGGGGAAGCGTCTGACGGACTTGAGGTTATTCAGAAGATCAAGGACCTGTCACCTGACATTGTCATCATGGATATATCTATGCCTCGTATGACCGGATTGGAGGCGACAGATTTGATCCAAAGGGAATTTCCGAAAACAAAAGTTTTGATCGTAACCATGCATGAAAACAAAGACTATGCGCATCAGATATTTATATCCGGCGCGGCAGGTTATATATTAAAGAGCGCCGAAAAAAAAGAATTTATCAACGCCATTCGAACGGTTTACAAAGGCGAAAAATTTTTTACCCGCTCCATGTCCGACGTGACGGCCAAAAACTATCGAAACAAATCCCAATCGTCCATTCCAATCACCCGCCGCGAAAAAGAAATTCTCAGACTCATCGTGGACGGCTTAACTAATCAGGCCATTGCTGAAAAACTTTTTATTAGTCCCCGAACCGTCGACACCCACCGATCCAATCTCATGCAGAAATTGGAGATCAAAAACACCGCAGGCCTCGTTCGATTTGCTATTGAAAACGGCATCGTCAGTCCGTAACGCTTTGCAATCAAATACGTGTTTTACCTGATTGTTCCGCAAACCTTCTTATACTAATTTCTTAAGAAAATCAGAACACATAATCGTGGACTGCAATGCGGAACATTACGATACTCGTCGCTGACGATAATCACGTATTTCGGAAAACATTGTGTGAATTTGTTGAATCGCTGGGAGCTGTTACGGTTGTGGCCGAAGCGCTGGACGGCGATCACGCGATTGAACTTACAAGCAAGCTTCTTCCGGACATGATATTGATGGATATCAGCATGCCCAACAAAACGGGTCTCGAAGCGGCAAAAGCCATCAAGACTCGCTACCCCGGCATCTTTGTTGTTGTGATCACTCTCCATGATGGAGCCGTGTATCGGCAACTTGCCAAAGAATGCCTGGCGGATGATTTTATTCCTAAAAGTGATATGAAAAATAAATTATCGGCTCTGATTATGCACAGACTTCATTCCGGCGAATACGAAACTTGATGTAACCAAAAATCGGGTCTCTTGATTCCATAAATAAGATACTGTAAGTTTACCCTAAGTAATTCTCTTTTTGTAAATTCAAAATTCACTTTCCTTATTGACTTGGTTAAGTTTTAATTCCATAACTGAAAGGCAAGATCGCATGAAAAACATGATGCAGGAATTCAAAGAATTCATGTCCAGGGGAAATGTCGTCGATCTGGCCGTCGGTATTATCATCGGCGGCGCATTCGGAAAAATTGTATCTTCGTTGGTCAATGATGTTCTGATGCCGCCCATCGGCTGGCTAGTCGGCGGACTCAATTTTAAAGATTTGTCGATCAAAATGAAGGCGCCGATGATTGACACTTCGGGCAACATGATTGATCACGTAGTGACTTTAAACTACGGATCGTTCATTCAAACCGCCGTGGATTTTATTATCATTGCATTCGCCGTTTTTATGGTGGTCAAGTTGGTTAACAAGGTCAAACGAAAAGAACCTCCGGCAGAACCCCCTAAACCGAGCAATCAGGAATTGCTGTTGATGGAAATCAGGGATCTTTTAAAAAACGCTAAATAACATTAACGAAGGAAGAAATTATGAAGACATTATTAGTAATGGTATACGCTCTGGTTATCATGATATCACAAAGTTTGGTTGCGCAGGATACCACAGGCTTTTGGAAAACCGGAGGAGCGCTTGGGCTTAATTTTAATCAGGTCGGATTAAAGAATTGGTCGGGCGGCGGCGAAAATTCACTGGCAGTGAACGGGCTAGTAAATGGTTTTGCCAACATGAAAAAAGATAAAATTTCGTGGGATAATACACTGGAATTAGGATACGGCCTTGTTAAACAAGGTGATTTGGGCGTTCGCAAAAGCGACGACAAAATTGTCTTAACCTCCAAATTCGGGCGGGAAGCGATTGAATATTGGAGCTTCACAGGCTTGCTCGATTTCAGAACGCAATTTGCAAACGGGTTCGATTACAAGACTACGCCGAAATCAAAAATATCGGAGTTCATGTCGCCAGCCTATTTGATGCTATCTCTTGGCGCCGAGTTCAAGCCCAACGACAATTTCTTCGCTCTCATCTCACCGATCACGGGTAAAATGACGTTCGTTCTTGACGACACGCTCTCCCACTACGGCGCGTATGGCGTCGATCCGGGGAAGACGGTTCGCAGCGAATTGGGCTGGAATATTAACAGCGTGTATAAACGAAAATTAATGGAGAATACGGATTTCCAAACTAAATTGAATTTGTTTTCAAGCTATGAAGACCTCGAGCATATTGATGTTAACTGGGAAAATATGCTTCTGCTGAAAGTGAACAAGTATATTACCTCCACCGTTTCGACGAATGTTATATATGATTACGATATCAAAGATACCGACGGGAAAGCAAAGTGGCAATTGAAAGAAGTGATCGCTGTCGGGATTTTGTATAATTTTTAGGCCATCGGAAGACGATGATTAAAAGGCAGTTGAAGTTTTTCAACTGCCTTTTTTGTTGCAAAAAAAGTTAGTGTTTTTATTATTCGCCTTGGCTACATTCCTTTCATCTTAAAACGCGGCTACTCCGTATTCAATTCCGATTTTTGATCCATATCAAGCGGGATACCGTAGTGCAGCCATTACATTATTCCCAAGGAGAAAATATGGCAGATCGTTTCAAAGAGTTTACAGAATTTCGCCAGAAGATGAACGAACGGATCCTGGAGCAAGATAATAAGGTCATTAAGCGATTCTTTTCAATCGATACGTTGACCTATCAGCCGGGCGCGCTGGACGTCAAAACAAAAGAAATGCTCGGTCTTGTTGCCTCGATGGTACTGCGCTGCGACGATTGCGTGTCGTATCACATTAATAAATGTAAAGAAGCCGGCGTTTCACGGGAAGAGATGTTTGAAGTCTTCAGCGTCGGCTTGGTTGTCGGCGGATCCATCGTTATTCCGCACTTACGCAGAGCCGTGGCGTTTTTAGACGAATTAGAAAAAGGGAAATAACGGGATAATATATACGTTTGATATAACTACATGAAAGTTATCATTCCATGAGCAAGAAGATGAAGAGTATTATAATATGGGGCGTTGTCGCAATATCTATCGGCGGTTTGTCGATCAATAAATGGATAACAAGTGAAGAGAAATCGAAATCC
The DNA here is from genome assembly GCA_008933615.1 of bacterium. NCBI lineage: Bacteria > bacterium. The sequence goes on from WBUR01000013.1 coordinate 23,992, forward strand.
AACCGTGCCGCCGGAAGTTTTAACGACAGCAGAATTACAGTTAAAGGACGCGTTATAACTTATGAAACTCTGACCAATAAAGTGTTGGCCACCGGAACCGTAATCGCGAATGAAGAAGTAGATATGAAAAGCGAGATATCCGGCCGGGTGGTACAAATTCTTTTCAAAGAAGGCGGCCGCGTCAGCAAAGGCGAACTGCTGATCAAACTCAACGACTCGGAGCTGCAGGCGCAACTGGAAAAATCGGAATCGCGTAAGAAATTAGCCGAAAGCAATGAGGTTCGGCAGCGGATATTACTTGAAAAAGAACTTCTTGCCAAGGAAGTATACGACGCAACGGTCAATGAACTGAACTCCGTACAGGCCGACATTGCGCTGCTCAGGGCGCAGATCGCCAAAACGGAAATCCGTGCGCCGTTTGACGGCGTAATAGGACTAAAATACGTCAGTGAAGGCAGTTATATTTCTACAACGACCAAAATCGCAACTCTTCAGAATATTCTGGCGGTTAAAATTGATTTTTCAATTCCGGAAAAATATGTGAACGATATTCTTCGTGAAGCCGAGATAACTTTTACCATTTCAGGCACGGAAAAAAAATATAAAGGCCGTATATTTGCGATTGAACCTAAGATTGACCCGGCGACGCGAACGGTAGCCATGCGCGCGATATGCACCAATACCGACGGAAAAATATTTCCGGGCGCATTTGCCAATATCGAAGTGGTTCTGAAGGAAACTAAGAATGCGCTGATGGTTCCGACGGAGTCCATTATTCCTGAACTGAAAAGTCAGAAAGTTTTTGTTTATAAAAACGGCCTTGCGCAATCCATCTCGGTTGAGACCGGTTTACGAACGGACACAAAGATTCAGATCACCAAAGGGCTACAACCCGGGGACACGGTAATTACTACCGGCGTGTTGCTGCTGAGGACCGGAAGCCCGGTGGCCATTTCAGATCTTGAGTAGTCTCATAAACACATTTTAAATAAAAGGCCTTTATGAGTTTATCCGCTATTTGTATTCGCCGGCCTGTGTTGGCCATTGTTTTGAATTTGGTCATCATCCTATTCGGCGTTATTGGATTTACTTTCCTCGGAGTACGCGAATATCCTTCGATCGATCCGCCCATCATTACTGTGCGAACGAGTTATACCGGGGCTAATTCGGATGTGATGGAATCGCAGATCACGGAACCCCTGGAAAAGGCAATCAACGGAATAGCCGGAATCCGCGTTATTTCTTCATCGAGCAGCCAAGGTACCAGTAGTATTACGGTTGAATTTAATCTCGATGTGGATTTGGAAACTGCGGCGAATGACGTTCGCGATAAAGTATCTCAAGCTGTCCGTCAGCTTCCGCAGGATATTGATGCGCCCCCCGTCGTGTCCAAAGCCGATGCGAATTCGGATGCAATTCTGACCCTGACCTTGCAAAGCGATACCAAGAACCAGCTTCAGGTCAGCGATTATGCTGAGAATGTAATTGCCGAGAGGCTTCAGACGATTCCCGGAGTCAGCGGCGTTCAGATTTGGGGCCAAAAAAGATATGCGATGCGCATCTGGATGGATCCGGCAAAATTGGCATCCTACAAATTAACACCGCTGGATGTGAAGAGCGCTCTCGACCGCGAAAACATAGAGTTACCCGGAGGTAAAATTGCCGGTAATATGACCGAGTTGACCGTTCGGACATTGGGCAAACTGGTTACGGAAAGTGATTTTAATAATCTGATCATAGTTGCGGACGGCGAGACCACAATCCGATTACAGGATATTGGTTATGCCATTCTCGGCCCGGAAAATGAAGAAACGATATTGAAGGAATCCGGCATTCCGATGATCGGTCTGGCCGTCGTACCGCAACCGGGCAGCAACTACATCGATATCTCGGACGAATTCTACAAGCGCGCCGAACAAATAAAAAACGATCTGCCGAAAGATTACCGCCTGAATTTTGCGATGGATAATACGCGGTTTATCAAAAGATCCGTTGAAGAAGTTAAGGAAACGCTTTTCATCGCAATAGCGCTGGTGATCCTGATAATTTTCCTGTTTTTCAGAGATTGGATTATCGCCGTGCGTCCTTTAATTGACATTCCCGTTTCTTTGATCGGAGCTTTTTTTATTATGTATCTATCCGGATTTTCTGTAAATGTTTTGACTCTTTTGGCGATTGTGTTGGCAACGGGTCTTGTTGTGGACGACGGCATCGTTGTAACTGAAAATATTTTCAAGAAAGTGGAGGCCGGGATGAATCCGATGCAGGCCGCCTTCAAAGGCTCTCAGGAAATATTCTTTGTGGTCATTTCCACCTCCATTACATTGGCGGCCGTGTTCATGCCGATTATTTTTCTTCAGGGATTTGTGGGACGCCTCTTCCGCGAGTTCGGGGTTGTGCTTGCGGGCGCCGTTCTGATTTCCGCTTTTGTATCGCTGACCCTCACGCCCATGCTTAACGCAAAATTACTTCGCCGTAAACAAAAGCATACCCGCTTTTATGATATCACGGAACCGTTTTTTGTGAATCTGGTTAATTCATACAGCAGCGGACTAAACCGTTTTATGGCCAAGAAATGGATATCTGTTGCAATCATGATCGCGTCCTTTTTCATCATATTTTTGGCAGGATCGCGCCTGCAATCCGAACTGGCGCCTCTGGAAGATCGCAGTTTATTACGTATAACGGCGACGGGGCCTGAAGGCGCTTCGTACGATTATACGACTCGTTTTATGAATAATTTGGTGGAATTTGTTAATGATTCTCTTCCTGAGAAAAAAGTGTTTCTGACTGTAACCGCGCCGGGGTTTGCCGGAACCGGCGCCGTTAATACGGGCTTTGCCCGCGTGGTGCTGACTCCTCCGGAGGAAAGGTATCGCACACAACAGGAGATCGCGAATTATATTTCTGCGAATTTGCGCCGCTTCCCGGAAGCGCGTGCGTTTGTTATTCAGGAACAAACGATCGCAGTAGGCGGCGGACGCGGCGGACTTCCGGTACAATACGTCTTACAAGCGCCTAATTTTGAAAAACTAAGAGAGGTGGTTCCTAAATTTTTGGAAGAAGCGCGAAAAGACCCTGCGTTTCAAATCGTCGACGTCAATCTTAAATTTAATAAGCCCGAACTGCACATCAGTATCGATCGTGACCGCGCGCGCGCATTGGGGGTATCGGCAACGGATATCGGACAAATTCTGCGCCTGTCGTACAGCGGACAGCGGTTTGGATATTTTATTATGAACGGGAAGCAGTACCAGGTCGTGGGCCAGATGAGCCGTGAATACCGCGACAAACCGCTGGACCTGAAATCGCTGTATGTGAGAAATACCAAGGGTGAATTAATTCAATTAGATAATATCGTTTCGGTAACCGAACGTGTAGCCCCGCCGCAGTTATATCATTTTAATCGTTACGTATCGGCAACCGTTTCCGCCGGCCTCAATCCCGGCATGGCCATGGGTGACGGAATCGCTGCAATGGACAAAATTGCCGATAAAGTTCTGGACGAATCGTTCAGCACCACGCTCAGCGGGCCTTCACGTGACTTTGCCGAGAGTTCATCCAATATTCTTTTTGCATTTATTCTGGCGCTTGTGATCATCTATCTTGTGCTCTCTGCACAGTTTGAAAGTTTTATCGATCCGTTCATCATCATGTTAACGGTGCCGCTGGCTTTAGCCGGGGCGTTATTGTCCCTTTGGTATTTTGATCAAACGCTGAATATTTTCAGTCAGATCGGTATTATTATGCTCATCGGACTGGTTACGAAGAACGGTATTTTGATCATTGAGTTTGCAAATCAGCGACGGGAAGAAGGATTAACTGTTTTCAAAGCCGCGCAGGAGGCTGCGAGATTGCGTTTTCGTCCAATCGTGATGACAAGCCTTGCGACCGTTCTGGGCGCCCTGCCGATTGCCCTTGCGTTAGGCGCAGGAGCAAAGAGCCGTGTATCGATGGGCATTGTAGTGATCGGCGGGCTCATGTTTTCGCTGGCGCTGACGCTGTTTGTGATTCCGTCAATTTATGCGATGATGAAAAAAGAATTGCCGAAGGGCTTAGAAGAATCAACTGAATACAAAGAAGAATCAACAGCAGAAGTAGTGAGTTAGATTGGTAGGCGCAATTGTAGGTGCCGCGAAAGATCTAATCCGATAAGTTCGCCGTTTTGATCAAGGCGCGTTGGTTCAAAATTTTTATTTTCTTTCCGATAAAATCGATCAATTTCTCATCTTTGAAATCCGCCAGCAGCCGTATCGTCGTTTCGGTTGATGTTCCAACAATATTGGCGATGTCCTGCCGCGACATGACAATATTCAATCCAAAGTCGTCATGCCCGCAAAATTCTTTCAGCATTAGTAAGGTCTCTGCCAATCTTTCACGTACCGTATTCTGCGCCATGGTAACAAAACGATTTTCTGTTTCTTTCATATCCCGTGATAGAAGCTGGATCAATTTCATAAAAAGGTCTGAATTTGACTGAACGATATTCAGAAAAACGCTTTTAGGTATAAAACAAACCAAGGCGTCTTCCAGCGCTTCCGCTGAAGAAGAATACGCATCGCCGGTTATCATGGACGAGTAACCGATAATGTCGCCTTCCTTGGCAAGGCGTATGATCTGCTGTTTCCCCTCGTGGTTCATTTTATAAACCTTTACTCTGCCTTTATTAATACAGTAGAGCCCGGTTGCCACATGACCTTCATAAAAAATGATTTGATCTTTTTTATAAATATTGCCGCATTTATTTTGCGCAATCTGTGCTAAATCGGAAGGTTTCAATTCCGCAAAGATGGAATCAAACCGCGACTCGCACGAATCGCACATCGGTATAATATATTTTTTGGTCATACTTATTTCCTTTCAGGCTGCAAGAAACACGGCTTATCCTCGTGCTTTTTGTATTATTTGGCCGCCTCGTTATAAACAAAGCAGATGACAAAAAAACGTCAGGACACGTTTAATTCGATTACAAAAAGAGCTTGTCCCTTTTCTACATTATGCCCGGGCTTTACATTCAACTTTTTAATGGTTCCGTCAACGGACGACTTGATCTCATTTTCCATTTTCATCGCCTCGAGGATCATAACGCCCTGGCCTTGCGCTACGGCATCGCCTTCGTTGAGAAGTATTTTTGTTACAAGACCGGGAATCGGGGCATTGACTTCACCGCCGGTTTTCGCATGCGTTTGACCGATCAGTGATCGAAGGAGAAAGGTGCGTTCATCTTCCACGCTGTACTCGAAACGGTGGCCGCGGGTGTACACCTTGTGGGTACTCATTTTTTTATCAATGATCACACGGAAAGAATCGCTGCCGAGAAGCATCGAATGAACGGATCCTTTTCCGACGGTTTTGAAATCAACGTCCAATTCCTGCACGGTTTCTTTTCCGATGCGAACTTTGAGACGGTCGCCGTTTTCGACAATCTCGATATCGTATACTTTGCTGTCGTTAGACACTTTGTACTTCATAAACAAAACTTTGTATGGCTCAAGGAGTTGACTAAGCTAATACATCGCAATCATAAATTCAAAATATATTTATTACAGTTTTTTCATTGGGTTGTTTGTAACTTCGCAGTTAGAGTATGCTCAGCTGTTCATGATTGCGCCGTTATTGATATCCAGGGTTTGCCCGGTCATACTTGTTTGCCGGAGCAAATAAGAGGTGAGTTCCGCGATTTCTTTCGGCTCGGACATTTTTCCGAGAGGAACGGATTGCATGGCGATCTGATAAAACTGATCTTTGGTAATATCGAGCCCTTGCGCTATTTCTTCCAATCCGTTCTGCGCCATGTCCGTATTGACCCAGCCTGGACAGATCGCGTTAACGAGTATCTTTTCCGGCGCCAGTTCCATCGCCCAGCTTCTCATCAGGCCGAGCAGCCCCGCTTTGCTTGCACAATAGGCTGAATACTTCGAAACGCCGAGCCGCGCAAGAATAGAAGAAATGATCGTAATATGTTTGAATTCACCCGAACTTTTCCGGAGGAATGGCAAAAAGCAGTTGACGAAATAATATGTTCCCGATAGATTCGTTTCGATAATGTCGTTCCAACGATCATCTTGGCCGAAGAAATTAGCGCCGCCGATCCCCGCATTGGCAATAATTCCGTCTAACGAAGGGAATGAAAATTTTTGCGCCGCCTCCTGTACGCTTTGCAGGGAACGGACATCCATCGTGAGAATTTTATGGTGCGACGGATTTTCCAATGATGATAACGTATCTTCAAGGTTTTCTAAATTTCGTCCACAGAGGATCACGGTATGATCCGGGGAAAGTTTCTGTGCGATGGCGCGGCCGATACCGGAACCGCCGCCGGAGATGATGTAATATTTCATATAATAAGGTTTATTGTTTCAATGAAGATAATGTATCCAATTGTTAGATTCAAAAGAATTGATACAAGAAGAAATTGTGAGCATGCTCCATAGCTTTAGCACCGGGATCGGTGACTATTCCGATTATTCGAACGAAAGCTTGTTAATTAACAGTGTTGCATGACCCCGGAGGGGTGACATGTGATCAATGATATGGTGAGCGCCAAACACAACAAATGCATTGACAAACCTCTGCCGTATGGGTAATTTTAAACCGTCTCATTGAAGCTCTTCTTGTCGTAAGGCAATTTCAGAATAATTCCGACAAGTTGCTTATATTCTGAATAACGTTTAGATATAATTATGCGCAACCCGTTGACATGGGATGAAGTATAGTTAATTATAAAAAAAAGGCCTGCTTGCGACCATGAATTTCGTCAAAGAATAAGTCGGTATTCAACAGTTTACAACTCGAAAGTCTCCGAATCGGAGCACGGCGGATGTTATTTGTCTTCCTTAGGCCTCACCACCATTCACACGAAAATAGCTATGGCACTTGTGGTTCTTCTGAGAGGTGTCAACGTCGGCGGTCATAAGACCTTCCGCCCTACACTCCTTACCGAACAATTGAAGCATTTGGATGTTGTGAACCTTCGGAGTACCGGTCACTACGCGCAACTGGAATACGATCACTGCGATCGCCAAGGTCTTGGTACCGGAGTAGTTCTGGTGTTCGATAAGCATCTGCATGAAATTGGAAGGCACTTCAGCAAAAGGTGGTTTTCCATGAAATACGGTTTACACGTCTGATCACCGCATCTGCGGAAGGGTTAGAGATAGAGATTTGAGCTTACACGCCTAGGGAAAATGATCAGGAAATTTTGTTTTGGCATATTTGTCGAATAGATGATTGCATAGATAGTATGAACCCACCGCTATCGCCGCTCCGGCGACAGAATCTATCACGTAATGATAAAATCCGTAAAACGTTGAAAAGATCAGGCCGATGATAAACGGCAAAAACACCCAAAACACTCTGCGGTGCAGGCGGTACGCATACATGAGCGTGATCAATGCGATGGCGACGTGTGAACTCGGGAATGCCGCGCCGGGTTTTTCCACTTCGGAGTAAATCCAATTCATCACAGGAACAAATAGTCCTCCATCCTCAAACCGGCCCACGCGCTGGTCCAGCGGGCCTGCGGCGGGAATTAAAATGTAAAGAAAATAACAAAAATAAAATGTGATGGAAATTCCGAAAAGCGTTCGATAGAATTCCTTATCTCTGGTAATGTAGAGAATCACGCCGAATGCAGCCGGTAATATGTAGTACGAAAAATAGCACAAATGCATAAATTCATTAAAATAGAAATTATTCAGCCGGTCATACAACCAGATATTAGGGTTGCCGCCGAACATCCAAAGGTCAATGCTTAGAAAAAAGTCATCCGCGTAGCCTTGGAACACCAGCTGATTCAGAAGGCCGGCCTGCATGTAAAGAAACGTGAATGAAAAAATCGGGTACCAATGACGGAGCATCTGGAGAACGTTAATCGCACTTTGGTGAAAAAAACGAATGATCAGCAAAGTGATTACGGCGAGGCTTGCCTGAGCGGCTATGTACCATGGCCAATCCGGCAGATTGGAATGAAATATCAAAACGACCAAACCCACGACAAAAATATACATCAGAAAAGCCCAATCGTTCGGATTGAGCATATCCGGTAATTTTTTTGACGGTAACTCGGTCGTGTCTGTTCGCGTAGGAACAAGTTTAGTTTGTAATAATTCAAACATAGTCGCTTTATTTTAGTTTTATCCAGCCGTGTTCGCGATACCACTTCACAGTTTCCGTGCAACCTTTTTTCAGGTCATACTCGCTTTGGAAACCGAGATCATTACGAATTTTATCTGAAGAAGTTGCCCAGGACTTTTGTTTTAGTTCAATTATTTTCTGTTTGTTCAGCAAAGCGGGTTTAGAAGACAACGACGCCAACGCTTCACTTACATAGGCTGCCGCGGCGATGAGCCATTCTGGAACCAGCAGCGGCAGAGTCCAAGTCTGTATTGCGTTTTGTATTTCACTGCTCAAATCCTGCCAGGTGTAAATGCATCCGTCATCCACATAATAAATCTGCCCGTGACTTTTCGGCGATTCAGCCGAAAGCAGAGCCGCATTCACCAGGTCCGTGACATGAACCAAACTGAGGTACTTCTTACTCCATCCTAATTGCGGCTTAAGATGTTTACTGATCAACTGAAAATAAAAGAATATATCCTTTTCTCTCGGGCCATAAACTGCCGGAGGCCGGAGAATCGTAATCGGAAGAAATTTACTGTATTGAACCGCGTACTTTTCGCCTTCCAGTTTGCTCTTACCGTAAAACGTGAGCGGCGAATCTGCATCGGTTTCCACTCGTGGCCGGCCGATCTGCGCCGGCCCACCCGCGGCTAAACTGCTTAGATGAACGATTTTTTTAATTCCCGGATTATGCTCAAGGCAGACTTCATATAGCATACGCGAGCCGTCGGCATTGACTTTATAATATTCCGCTTCCTTTTTCGCTTTGGTAATGCCCCCGACATGGAAAATATAATCCGCTTCTTTGACCGGCACAACGAGCGATTCACGGTCGGTGATGTCGCCTTGGACTAACCTGATATTCAGCCCTTTGAGCCAAATCAGATCGCTGGTCGGACGTACCGTACAAATGACTTCGTATCCTTTAGCGAGCAATAATTCAACTAAATGACTTCCTATAAAACCGGTTGCGCCGGTAACAAGTGCTTTCAAATTATTCCTTAAACCTGCATTTCGTAAAGACGGTATCTTTTATATACGATAGCTCCCATACGCTCCAATGCGCGATTCATCGGGATATTGTCCTCGAGTATCCATGACATTTCCGCCCATGTGAGTTTTTGCCGGATTGCTTCTTCGAATGATTTGTAATAAAAAACTATATCGATGCCGGAATTCCGATGCTCCGGCGTGACGCCCAGCGTGATAACGCGAACGGATTTCAATTTCCCTTTTCGGGTATGCCAAAGAAGTTTGATCAGCCCGAAAGGAAACAATCGCCCGTCGCGGATCTTGATCAGTCCTTCATTAATATTGGGAATAGTCAGCGAGAATCCAATAGGTTCGCCTTTATGCTCTGCTATAAACAAAAATTTAGGATCCAGAATCTGCTTCATCTGCACGCCGAGATGGTCAAATTCCTTGTCCGTCATCGGGATAAATCCCCAATTGCGTTCCCATGCGGCATTATAAATTTTTTTGATGCGCTGTACTTCGTTCTTGAAATCTTTGATTTTGACCGTGCGTATGGTGAATTCATTACGCTTCATAATGATATCTACGCCGCGGCGCAGCCGTTCCGGCACTTCCGAAGGAACATCTACGTAGTATGCCAGCAGGTCTTTTGCTTTCTTAAATCCGTTTTTTTCGAGAAGGGTGATGTAATACGGCGGATTATATGTCATCATGATTTGCGCGGGTTTATTCAATCCATCGACAAGTAAACCGCATTCGTCGTTGGTGGATAAATTGACCGGCCCGCGGAGCGACGTCATGCCTTTGGATGCGGCATACGATTTCGCTTTTGCCAGGAGCGCATCGGCAATTTCTTGATCGTTAAAACAATCAAACAACCCGAAAAATCCGACGCGGTCTTCATGGAATGAATTATGCGCGTGATTGATCACCGCGGCTATACGGCCGACGATCCGGCTGTCTTTGTAGGCCAAAAAATAGGCAACGTCGCTGTGTTCAAAGAACGGATTTTTTTTTGGGTCTAAAAATTCTCTACGCTCGATCAGAAGATGAGGGACCCAATTAGGATCGTCCTTGTATACTTCCCATTCGAACTTTATGAAGTCATTTAAACCCGATTTCGTAATTTGTTTAATTTCCACTGTCAATAGATCATTTTAAATGTTATGGTATTGTAAAACGGCGAAAGATAAGTAATGACAAAAAGAGAAGCAAGACTAATAATCATTGAAAACACCAAGAAGTTTCCCATGTAAATCCGCATATGGATCAAAAAAAGGTATTTAAGAATTGATTAATATGAGTTTGCGGAAAAAATGAGCCAAAAAAATCTTGCATTTATAATGACATTGCTTTAACTTCCAAAGAATTCAATATATAAATGGCCATCTATTTTTGGAGTTCTGACTATGCGATCTACTTCGTGGATGTTGACGTGTCTGTTCATTATGGCGATGATCGGTGTGCGTGACGGTAACGCTCAGATCGGAAGCTCTTCGGCAGTAACGGACCGCTATGGATCGTTTTATGCCTATTCGGCAAAAACGCTGCCCTTCCCGAGTTTTTATCTCTTTCAGAATTCTCACTTTTTTACGGGTTCGGGAGATCGACCAAGCGGGTCCAGGACCGTCAAAGATTTCGGAACGCAATTCGGGATGCAAGTAGGCATCACCCCAACTTTTGATGTTATTTTCAGCGGAAACTTTGTTCAAACTACTAACCTTGCGCCGTCAATTACTAATAAAGAGATCGTTACATTTTTCAAAAGCGTGGATGTTCCGGACGAACTTTTCTTAAATTTGCGCTTACTTCCGTATTCTTTTGCACAGAACAAAATAAATCTCGGGTTCATGTTAACCGGAAGATTTCAAGGCGATGGGTTTTATAACACGCCACTCAGGCCTTATTCGGGAGGAAGTACGGAAGCAGGATTATCAATCCTTACATCTTATTTCTCTCGCCCTGATTTTATTGAATCCGGTCTAACCATTAATTTGAATTTACAATACTGGAATCATCTCGACAACGGCGCCTATATAGGATATAAAGCTGAAGATAGTCTACGGCGAACGTCGGCCTTCGGTAACTCACTCGCCGACACGGCAGTGGCGACTTCCAATGCTTCCAGTTTACGATTTGCTTTGGGCGGCTCTTACCCGATCGACATTGCAGGAAAATATTTGTACATTACCGGCGATGTGTACGGCCAGTTTTTTCTGGAAAAACCTCCTAAGGCCGCTTACAGCCGTCAAAATTATGCTTACGTCGCCTTGGGCGTTAAATATCAGTGGTTCGACTGGATGGGAGTTCACCTCGGAGGCGAATTTCAAGTGCTTAAGGGCACGGATAAAACCGTTGGAAACGACCAACTTCTCGGTATTGATGACCTGACGATTTCCAAATCCGATTATCCGTCTTGGCGTATATTCACCGGAGTAACTTTTCCTTTGATGCCGCGCGCGTCTTCGCCACAGTCCAGAGTGAAAGAGGAAGTGGTTCTGGAGCAATCGGAAAGGCGTAAAAAAGAAGTAGAAGGTATTTTATATTCCGAGCAGGAAATTCAGAAACGTAGCCAGAATTTTATTCCGATCAAAGAAATGCGAAAAAATTACAAGAGCATTATCGGTGAATACGTCACCATTCTCGATGCTAAAGATAAAAAACCTGTAGAGCCTGAGATTCCGCCGGAAGAAGAAAACCAAGGAAATTAAACTCAAAAAAACTTTAGCCTGAATTAGCCCAATCCCGTACTCTAAGACGTACGGGATTTTTTTTTAAAAAGCTGTGGAAATAGGATCGGAATTTCAGTAATCTAACATCCAGTCAAAACCGAATGGAGCATAAAGTACCAACAGATACACGGAGGACATCATGAAACTGACAAAAGACATTGTCATAGTAAACGGCGCGCGAACGGCGTTTGGAAAATTTGGCGGCACACTAAAAGATTTTTCTGCAACTCAGTTAGGCGTTTTTGCCGCACAGGAAGCGATGAAACGATCGGGCGTAAGGCCTGAAGATATTGACCACGTTATTTTTGGTAATGCGGAGCAAACCAGCGCGGATGCTATTTATCTTGCGCGGCATGTTGCGCTAAAATCGGGGCTGCCGGTTACCACGCCGTCCCTGACGCTGAATAGGCTTTGCGGATCGGGGTTTGAGTCGATCATTGAAGGCGCGCGGCAGATAATGATCGGCGAGTCCGAGGTCGTGCTTGCCGGCGGAACGGAGAGCATGAGCCAGGCCCCGTTCATGGTTAGAGGAACGCGATTCGGCGTCAATCTCGGCCAGCCGGTGAAGTTCGAGGATTCGCTCTGGGAAGCGCTTACCGATCCTCAATGCGGATTCTCCATGGCGCAGACCGCAGAAAATCTCGCGGATGAAATGAAAATTTCACGTACGGATTGCGACTTGTATGCTTACCTCAGTCAAATGCGCGCGAAGGATGCGATCCTGGGCGGTCGATTGAAAGAAGAGATCGTTCCGATTGAAATCAAAAGCCGTAAAGGTGTAAAATTATTTGATACCGACGAACATCCCCGTCCGGAAACTACGATGGAACAATTAAGCACGTTGGCGCCGTATTTTAAAAAAGACGGTACGATCACGGCCGGCAATGCCAGCGGGATTTGCGACGGCGGCGCGGCGGTTATTGTTACCACGATGGAAACAGCCAAAGCAAAAGGCTGGAAACCTATCGGCCGTTTATTGACCTGGGGGATCGCAGGAGTAGAGCCCCGCATCATGGGCATCGGGCCGGTTCCTGCCGCGCGCAAAGCACTGCAGCATGCCGGGATGAGCGTGTCACAAATGGATATTGTGGAAGTGAACGAAGCGTTTGCCCCGCAATATCTCGCGGTGGAAAAAGAACTCGGTTTAAACCGTGAAGTGACCAACGTCAACGGCGGCGCTATCGCTTTGGGACATCCGCTTGCTGCGTCGGGAACGCGCTTGACACTTACGACGTTGTATGAACTGCGCCGGCGCAAGAAAAAATACGGTTTGGCCTCTGCTTGTATCGGCGGCGGACAAGGCGTTGCAGTTATCGTAGAGGCATTATAGGTACAAGGTCTAGCGGGTGAAACAAAATATATTATTTCTTTTTTTTATAATGATCTGCGTCTCATGCTCGGAGGATAAAAAATCCGGCCATGCCGACGTGCCGTTTCCTGACGGGCTTGATTCGATCTTTCTCAAATCCTGCGCAACCGCCGGCTGTCACTTACCGGATGAGCATGCCGGAAAAGTACTGGATAGCCAACACCTTCCTGCCGAGCTGGATCTGTCATCGTGGACAAGTTTGTTCAAAGGTTCCGCGCACGGAGCGGTCGTCGTTCCGTTTAATGCCACACGAAGCCACTTGATCGAACATGTAACCGGTCTTCGTTCGCCGAGAATGCCGCCGAATTATTCGCCGTATAATCGCGATACACTGACAGTATCGCAGGTCGCAGTGTTGACATCATGGGTCGACGACGGGGCGCCGAATAGCGATAACGAGATTCCTTTTGAGCATGCGACAAAAAAAATATTTACGACGAATCAGGGCGTAGACGTTGTTTCGGTAATCGATGAAAAAACGTTATTGGAAATGCGGGTATTTGAAGTTGGCGACCGCCAGGAAATGGAAAGCCCGCACGGCGTAGAGGTTAGTTCTGACGGAAAATACTTTTTCGTTTCTATGATCGCGACGGGAGATGTTTTTAAGTACAACGCGGACGACGGCTCTTTTTTGGATAAACTCAGCCTCACGGATCCCATTGCTTTGATCAAGCTATCGAAAGATAATTCGAAATTGTACGTTACTACCAATTTTCAGGTCAATAATACCGGACAAAACGGCTTTGTTTCCGTTATCCGGACGTCCGACATGGGATTGATCAAACAGATTCCAGTCGGCATAAGTCCGCACGGAATCAACCTGTCGCGCGACGGCAAGTTACTATACGTAACGGCCGTGTATTCGGATCGATTGTATGTGATCGACACACAGACGGACTCGACCGTAACTTTTTTTGATATTGCAGGTGACGTCGGCCCGCAGCCGATATACGAACCGTATCATGTAGGCCTTAGCCCTGCAGGTAGTCAGGGGTATGAAAATTATTTATTTGTTACGTGCAGGAATAATGGCCAGGTAAGAATATTTCAGCGAACGGTTACTTCAAATCAGAATAGTTTCACATTCATTGACAGCGTGACGGTCGGTTCGAATACGGATTGCAAGCCAATACAGCTTGATGTGTCGCCGAACGGGCAATATATTTATACTGCCAATTCCAACGACAGCAGCGTAACGGTGATTCAAAAAAACGAAACAGACTTTGCGTTTTTGACAAATATAACAAAACAGATCGATCCGCATGACGGCGGTGAACACAGACTATCTCAACCCAATGGAGTGGCATTTAGCAAAGACGGGAAGTACGTTTACGTAGCCAACAGAAATAAAAACGGCGCTGTCCCGCCGCATCATGGAGGTACTGGGGGGCCGGGGCTTTTGACTGTTATAGAAGTTGCGACGAACACGATCATCAAAACGATCGAGCTGCAACCGGATTGTTACAGCGTTTTTGTATCGAACTAATGAAGAACCCGGCGTTGTGTTCGGATTTTTTTATTAGTTTTTAAGCCTCAGACGCCGCAGCCGCGGGTTCCGCCGGTTTAAAAGGGGCCGTCATTACCGCTTCTTCTACGATCTTTTCCATCTCCTCGCTGGGTTTGAAGAACTTCCACACGAAAACACAAGCCGCGACACACACCAGCGTACACATAGCGCCGCCTTCCGGCCCGAAAGTTCCGCCGGTGATCATGTCAGGGCCTGTTTCCTGCGAGATAGTTAGAGGCATGACGACAGTTGTTCCGCTCACGGGCAAACCCCAGATAAACCCCTGAGTAAAATTCCATGCGATGTGAATTCCTATCGGAAGCCAGAGCGATTTGGTTTGAATATACGCGAGCGACAATAATACGCCGGCAAGAACGATATTTGCAATTCCGAATACCGATACGTTTGGATTACCTAAATGGGCAGCTCCGAAGAGAAGAGAAATAGTAATAAGCGGGATCCACTTGTTGGTTCCTTCTATGAAAGCCTGAAAAATATATCCGCGAAAAAGAATCTCTTCGTTGAAACCCACAGCTATGTAAAGTAAAATGTTGCCAAGAAATCCCAACAGAAAATAGTTCATATCATTTGGCGCCAGGCTAATTTCTTCATAGCCCATAACCCACATGAGACCGACGGCCGTAGTCAGCATCATAAACCCGATCAAAAGACCCCATGCTAATTCCTTAAAAGCGCGCCTGTTTAAATGGAGGCCAATGGACACGAACCGCCTTTTATCAAGGAGTCTTAACAACAAGAACGCAGTTAAACCGGCAATAATGGCGGCTTCAGCCGTCACAAGGCCATCTTTAACCAGCGGCATTTCTTTGAATGTTTTAGATGTAAAATCAGCGATAAAAGCGAACGGAATAGTGAGAATAAAAAATGAAATAATGTATGCCGCAACTCTCCACCCGGCGCGCAATTGGTGTTTGTTGTTAATAAATACTTCTCGTGTGGTCATAATCCCTCCGGTTTAAGCAAGTTTCAACTGCGGAAACATTTTTTCTAATTTTTCAATTGTTATCATCTCAAAATCCAAAAAATCAAAGCCGGGTGAAACGGTACAGCCGATGAGCGTGAACGCTCCCAGTGAACGAGCGGATTGCCAGTAATTCGCAGGAACCATGATCTGTGGACGCTCGCCGCTTTTAACGTCCGTACAAAGAATATGTTTCGAGAAATTTCCATCCGGGCTTATCAGCGCGAGTTCAATCGGCGCGCCGTAGTAAAAATGATAGATCTCATCGCTTTTTACTCGGTGCCATGCTGTGGTTTGGCTCTGGCGGATCAGAAAATATATGGCCGTGCAAACAGAACGGACGTCCCTTACTTGCGCAGGAATAATTGAACGGTAGGTTTCTCTGAATGCGCCGCCTTCCGGATGCGGTTGAAGCTTCAAAATCGAAATAAGGTCGTCCGCGGATAATTTTTTGTTGTCGATCATGATCTAAGTTAAAATAAGTTTTATAGAGGCAATGACTAATACAATGGCGAGCACTTTACGCAACGTCGCAACATCGAATTTTCTGGTACCTAAATGCGTTCCGATGAGCCCGCCGATCACTACGGCGGCGGCGAACGGAACAATGGTCGGCGTGATGTGATCGATGTTTTTCCAATTGCCTATTATGCCTGAAATAGAGTTAACCAGAATAAAAGCAGCGGAAACGCCGCTGGCTATTTTTGTCTCGGACCAATTCATCAATAGCAGCAAAGGCGTCAGAAAAATTCCACCCCCTACGCCGACTAAACCTGACACGAATCCCAATCCGGCGCCGATCATGAGGCTTACCCAGATTCTTGGAGTTTTAACCGTTGCCGGATTTCGTATTGCAGCCGTTAAGCGCCAAGCAGCGTATAGCAGTACAATTCCTACAACGATGCGGTACGTATCCACATGCAAATCCATCCGTCCGCCTAAAAAAGCGAAAGGAATCGATGCAATGGCAAAAGGATAGAATAGCTTCCACGAAAAAAAACCTGCTCTATAAAAACGATAAGTGCCAATCAAAGCTACAAAAATATTCAAAGCCAGCGCAGTCGGTTTCATTTGTTCCGGTGCAAAACTGAATAACGCCATGATCGCAAGATATCCGGACGCGCCCGCATGACCAACCGAGGAATACAAAGCGGCTGCAAGAAACATCAAAATGGTGATATATAAGGCTTCAGCACTCATGTTTTTTTTGTAACAAATGTTGTAAAAGAAAATGAAGTTTAAGCTTATAAGGTATGCGCGTAAATACCGCGTCGTATAGGATCCATAGATACTAATGAATTCCAAAAGATAAGAAAACCCCCGAAAAAGGCAAGAAATTTGAATAGTGTGTTCATGTCGAAACCGCACAACATGGATTGCATATAAACGTTGACTTAAATTATTTAAAAATCTAATTTGGGCTGCCCGAGAACTTTATCCGGATAGATAGGATTGAATTCGGAAATTTTTTTGGTGAAATAAATTCAACGTACACTTAAGAGTCCCGTTTGTAATCAGGAGAGTTTATATGCCGAATTTTTATCGTGATAACCCCGATATCCTATTTCACATGAAAAACATGGATTTGAAAAGAGTTATTGAATTAAAAGAAGATGGTTTTGCAGACAAAGATACGTATGACATCGCTCCCGGTTCCGTCGAGGAAGCCGTTGAAACATATGACAGCGTATTGGAACTTGTCGGCGATATTGCCGCCAACACGATAGCTCCTAAAGCGGCGGAGGTGGACAGCGAAGGCGCTCACTTCAAGGACGGCGTCGTAACGTATGCCAAGGCGACTAAGGCGGCATTGGACGTGTGCAAAGAGTCCCAGTTGTTTGGATTTACCATTCCGCGGAAATACGGCGGCCTGAATTGCCCCATAACGATCTATACTATCGCGATTGAAATGATTTCCAGGGCGGACGCGTCGTTTATGAATATTTACGGACTTCAGGATGATATTGCCGGAACGATCAACCGGTTTGCCGATGAGGAAATAAAAGCCAAATTTCTTCCTCGATTATGTTCAGGTGAAGTGACAGCCTCTATGGCGTTAACGGAACCTGACGCGGGCAGCGATTTGCAGGCTGTCATGGTCAAAGCCAGACAGGACGATAATGGCCGGTGGTTGTTAAACGGCGTAAAACATTTTATAACGAACGGCAACGGTGAAATCTCTTTGGTTTTGGCTCGCAGTGAAGAACAAACTTCCGATGGCCGAGGTTTGTCGATGTTTCTGTATGAACGAGACAAGAACATGATCATTCGGCGGATTGAACATAAGATGGGAATTCACGGATCTCCGACATGTGAGTTGCAATTTGACGACGCTCCCGCCATCCTGATTGGCCAAAGGCGAATGGGACTGATAAAATATGTTATGGCGCTGATGAACGAGGCCCGCGTTGGTGTGTCGGCGCAGGCCTTGGGAATTGCTGAAGCCGCATACCGCGCTGCGAAGAAACATTCTGAACTTCGCGTACAATTCAAAACTCCAATTATTAACATGATTCCCGTTTCAGAGATGCTGCTCAATATGAAAGTCAAAATTGAGGCCGGGCGCGCGCTGCTATACGAAACGACGCGTATGGTAGATATCAAAGACGGGCTTGAAAGATTATTCGAGAACCAGGATGAATCACCGAGAGAATTGCGCGATGAAGTCAAAAAATATGCTGCCTTTTCCGCAATGCTGACACCGCTGTGTAAAGCCTACAACACAGAAATGGCAAACGAAGTGGCTAATGACGGCTTGCAGGTTCACGGCGGCGTGGGATATATGCATGAATTTGACGCAGAACGATTTTATCGCGATGCGCGGATCACCAATATTTATGAAGGGACGACGCAGCTTCAGGTTGTAGCAGCCATCGGCGGAATCATCAAAGGAACATTTGACGAACTGATCATGGAGTATGAAGCGTCCGTCGATTTTTCTACTGTTTCAGATTATCACAAGACTATCAAAGAAATGCATGTTCTCTTGAATAAGGCTGTACATTTTGTAAAGGAAAAGAAAAACGCAGATTATCAGACGTATCATTCTCGTCGTATCGTTGAAATGGCAAACAAAGTGCTGATAGGGTATTTAATGCTGCGCGATGCCGGAAAATCGGACAGAAAAAAGGATGTACTGAACTATTTTCTGGAATATTCTTTACCTGAAGTGACTATGAAATCGCAGATTGTGCTGAGCGAGCCCACGGCCCTTTTGGAAAAGAAAGCATCGATTTTGGATGGAGTAAATTAAATCTGTAAATAGCCGAAAGACATTAAAAAACCTCATGGGGACGTTTCATTAAAATGGGACCTTGAGGTTTTTTTATTTAAAACAGGTCTTAAGAATATTGCTCAGATTGCATATTGAGAAAATTTACCCGAACGAATTATTACATTCCAATAACGTGATAGCCGCAATCCACGTATAGTGTTTCTCCCGTGATGCCCGTGGCCCACGGTGAACATAAAAACAGTCCGGCGTCTCCAACCTCATCCACTTCAACGTTTCTGCGGAGCGGAGCCTTTTCCGGAATAATATCCAGAATTTTTGTGAATCCGGAAATGCCGCGCGCCGCCAGCGTATTAACCGGGCCGGCGGAAATTGCATTCACGCGAACCTGCCGATGGCCCAGATCTGCCGCGAGATAGCGCACGCTCGCTTCGAGAGACGCTTTAGCAACACCCATTACATTGTAACCCGGAATAACTTTTTCCGCGCCGTAATACGACAGCGTGAGAATGGCGCCGCCATGCAAGTGCATAAGAGGGTAGGCCTCGTTGGCAATCGCAATTAACGAATACGCGCTGATGTCATGCGCTAAAGTAAACCCATGACGGCTTGTTCTGTGAAAATCCTTTTTCAGGTCTTCTTTGTCAGCAAAAGCCACCGAATGAACAACAAAATCAATATGGTGCATGTAATGTTTCAGATCATGAAAGAGTTTTTTAATATCATCGTCCTTGGTCACGTCACACTTGAAAAGCAAGTCGCTGCCTAAATCGTCCGCTATTTCCTGCACATTCTTCTTGACGGCATCGCCCTGATACGTAAAAGCGAGCTCAGCGCCTTCGCGGTGCAAACTTTTGGCGATAGCGTGGGCGATACTCCTTTTGTTGGCGACTCCGCAAATAAGCCCTTGTTTGCCCTGCATGATCATACGGCTTTCTCCTTTTTATGGATAAAAGTAAAAATTCAATGTCAATGTGATTGGAAACGTTGATGAATATATAGAATAACACCTAATTCCACAAGATTAAAAAACGCAGCGATGAGCGATTATCGTACCTATGTACACAACAGGCCTGTGCGAACGCGAATGGCGTGGCGATTATTAATTATTTACATGCATGTCGTGTTACTACATAAGCACAATCTTTCATTTAAAATTGGAGAGTATTATGAAAAAGCAAAGTGCCGTAAAGTGGAGCATGCTTCTAAGCATTCTGATTTTGACTGGATGTTTCGTCGCATTTTTATCAAAAGGTGAAACAGGGAGTTTGAGCGGAATCGTCAAAGATAAACAAACGGGAAACCCCATACCCGGCGTTATAATTAAAGTAATCGGCGCAGGGCTATCAGTACAAACCGATTCCACAGGGTATTTTTCAATAGATAATATTTCCGTAGGGAATTACGATCTATTGGTTAGCGTCAATAATTATCAGGCTGTAAAAATAGAAGGTATTGCTATTGACGCCTTTACCGAGCAGCAGTTGGAATTGACGATTAAAGAAAACACTTCCGGCCAAGCAAAAATAAAAACGTTATCGGCTCAGGAATTAGATATTAAAAGAGAAAAACTACATTCAACAGACGTAATCCTGCTTGGCGCTCACGACGGGCAGGAAAACATG
Source organism: bacterium (assembly GCA_008933615.1). Taxonomy (NCBI): domain Bacteria; species bacterium. Next base: position 44,535 of record WBUR01000013.1, read on the forward strand.
CCGGAATCGGAAATGAAAACTATTGACAAAGATGTTGCGAAGAAATCCGCAAAAGCGACAGCCGGGCGAGGTATTCTGGGTGTCATTGGTGGATCAGGCGGATTACACAACGGAGGCGCCGGTGTGATGAGCCCTGTTTATTTAAACCCGCCAAACGGACAGAAATATTGGGATATGTATCATCATGATTACGGAACCAACCCGTTTATCGATACGGAAGACGATAATTGGTCAACGTTCGGCGCGGACGTGAGCACAGCTTCTTATTCTTTGGTTAGAAGTTATATTACGAATGGCGAAATCCCGCCAAAAGACGCCGTGCGCGTGGAGGAATTTGTCAATTACTTCAATCAATCCTATAAATCCGCCGAAGAAAAAACATTTTTAATTGCCACACAAGCCATGCCGTCGATTGTCAGTAAAAATTATCAATTGGTTAAGATCGGTATAAAAGGAAAAGAAGTGAAAGCCGAAAATAGAAAGCCGGCGATGTTAACGTTTGTGATCGATGTGTCGGGTTCGATGAATATTGAAAACCGATTGGGGTTGGTTAAAAAAACGATGCTGCTGATGACGCGTGAATTGCGCCAAGGAGACCAAGTTGGAATCGTAGCGTATGGGTCGAACGCGCAAATTATTTTGAATCCGACAAGCAACAAGGAAGCCATCGAATCGGCGGTGAACGGGCTATACAGCGAAGGGTCAACGAATGCAGAAGCGGGTTTATGGCAGGGTTATCAGATGGCTGCGAAAAATTTTGATTCACAGGCCATCAATCGTGTGATCCTTTGCACGGACGGCGTTGCCAATAACGGCGAAACTTCTTCGGATGGCTTACTAAAACAGATCGAAAAATATAAGAACAAAGGTATTACGCTTACCGCGTGCGGCTTTGGAATGGGGAACTATAACGATGTGCTGATCGAACAGCTTGCCACGCGCGGGGATGGAACGTATTATTATATTGACGATCTGAATGAAGCCAAGCGGGTATTTGTCGAGCAGTTAACCGGAACTCTCCAGGTGATCGCGAAAGACGTTAAAATTCAAGTGACGTTCGACAAGGATCACGTAAGCCGTTATCGTCTGATCGGTTACGAAAAACGGGACGTGAGGGACGAAGATTTTAGAAATGACAAGATCGACGGCGGTGAGATAGGGTCGGGGCACACGGTAACCGCATTGTATGAGGTAAAACTGAAAAATCAGAGCGCACAAAATATCGGGAAAATAACCATTCGCTATAAATCGCCGGACGGAAAAGATGTTGCTGAAATTGAAGAGCCGATAAAAATGAACGTACCGGAATCATTACAAGAAATATCAAATTTTCAGTTCACATCAGCCGTTGTATTATACGCGGAGATTATGCGGGAAAGCTATTGGGCAAAAAACAGAGAATTATCCGAAGTGAAAAATCTATTGAACGGTATTGATCAAAATTTCAAAACACATTATAAGCAGTTTGAAGATTTTTATGATATGGTAAATCGTACGATCAAATTGAAAAGCGCTAAGACGTTAGGGGGAAATAGGTAAAAAAATTATGTCAAACTGAAAAGCATTTATTCTGTTCTTTGACATGTGTGTTGGTTTTAGGGTGCCTAATGGCTCATCCGATGTTAATTCCGCAATTTTTTTGTTGCAGTGTGATGCAGGACAACATTTTCTCTTTTCATGTATAGCTAAACTTCTCATTTTCAATATGGTTTTATCGGTACGAATATTGTAATATTGAAAGCATATCTAAGAGGAGGAAAGTCATGAAAACCCTATTTACACTTCTGTTCACAATGGCCGCTTTCAATGTTCGAACAATCGCAGCCGATCTGGATACCACTTCAAGTCTTTCTGTAGTGAAAATCAAGAACCGATTTCAAATCCCGGTTTTGCAAGATCAGACAAAAACAAATATCCCGGTAAAAAGTCCATCCAAAGCAATGAAAATGGCATTAGGACATACATTGATTCCCATTGGCGCGGGTTTGGGACTGATGATTATCGGAGATTCCAATGTGGAAGGAATTCGGCGTGTGTCTGGATTAACACTTCTTACATATGGCGGTTTAGTCGGGCCTTCCATGGGCAATTTCTATGCAAAAGATTATACCAAAGGCGGACTGGGAATAGGTATGAGGGCAATCGGAACTTTGATGGTAGCATCTTCAATTGGAAAAGCAATGGCTTGGGGTAACGACGATGAGGCCGAAGGACCTGCGCCCGGTGAAATGATGGGAACGGTTGGCGTGCTGCTCGTTTTGGGATCCACTGTTTGGAATATTATGTCCGCTCCCGGCTCTGCAAATACGTATAATGAGAAACACGGTCTTTCAGGTGTATCAGTAGGGTATGACCCTGTTTCCAAAGCAGGTCTTGTCAGTTTCCGTATTACGTTTTGAAAAACGGATCTGAGCTCTTGTTTGATCAGAAATCCACCGTCATCACCGTTCTGCTCTTTGGCATTTGGCTTTTGAGGTTACCCTGATGGATCACGCCGCAGCCCAGCGTGTAACCGTTGGCCGTGACCACCACACCGCCTTTATCGATATCAAAGGCTCGCCGGATCGTGCCGGCTTCGACAAACGTTTCTATTTCTTTGGGATCGGTAAGGTCGATTTTGTTTTTTGTAATAGCCTCGGAGAAAAGCTGAGCGGCGTTGGTGGACAATTTCCATTCATCTTCGCGCCGGGTTCGCGCCAAACGCGTGCCGATACGATGCGTATAGATCCGATTGAGCATGTCTTCGTTGCCTTCCCATTCGCCGGAGGTTACGAGTATCTCATCGTCCTTAATTAGAAAACGAAAATCATTCCAGAAAGAAGGATCCATACCGAATATTCTTTCAAAATAATCCGCCATTCTGTGAATGCCAGGATCTTGAGGGCCGGTCAGGGCATAACGAATTTTCTTATTATTAAATGATTCTTTGCCCTCAGCATTCCCGACCGCGCTTATCTTTCGTAATTTTGCAATGAAAAATCCTTCGGGATTTATCTCCGAAGGCAGAATTCTCACCGTTTTGGATAATGACGCATGATAACTCTCGCCTTTATAACTTGTAATTCCGGGCATGAATGACAACGGTTGAGGCAAAACGATATCTTCGACTTCAACCGGGTAACGCGAAAGTATCGTGTTAATAAGTTTCTCATTTTCCTCCGGCGCAACGGTGCAGGTGGAATACACGATAGTGCCGCCAACTTTCACCGCTTTGATCGCGCTGACAAGAAGTTGCTCTTGAATAAATGCAAACTTTTGCAAGTAATTCAGATTAGCCACTGCCTGCGGCGCTTTGTGAATCACGCCCAGCGCGGAACACGGAGCGTCCACTAAGATTTTGTCGAAGGTTTCCGGAAGCAGATTGCCGATGCGTTCGCCGCCCATGTTTACCATGGCCGAATTGATGATGCCCATCCGGTCCAAATTATGCGATAAAGTTTTGATCCGCTTTCCGTCCCAGTCATTGGCAACGAGCACGCCGCGATTACGCATCATCTGCCCTATCTGGGTGGTTTTTGATCCCGGGGCTGCTGAAATATCGAGAGTCATTTCATTTTCCTGCGGATCGAGTACGAGCGGAGGAATCATCGATGCCACACTTTGAATGTACAGCAGCCCGAGAAAATGTTCGATTGTTTTACTTAAAAGAGCGGATTCGTTCTCCACAACAACCGCGTCGGCAAATCCAATATCCTGAAAGGCAAATCCGTTTTGCGCGAGGCGCTGGAGTAATTCTTCTTTTGAAATCTTAAGTGTATTGACGCGGAAGGATGTGCGTTTGGAAAAATTCAATCCGGATAGAAATTTGTCTTTATCCGAACCTAAAACGGAATCGAGGTATTGTATAAATACGTCGGGGATTTGGAGGTTCATTATTTTGTAGAATGGTAAAGATTAGTTAAAAACGACCGTGTCCATTTTAAATAGCCTTTCTTAGAATATCCAAAAAGAACTGAAAACTGAATGCCTCCAAAATTTCTCTGCTTGTTAAAGTTAACGAAGAATCTAAGACCTAAATCGGTCGGTCCCCAAGTTCTTGCGCACTGTAATTCGATTGGGATGCCAAAAGCATGATAATTTTTCCTTTTGTAATAATTTGTCGTGCTTTCATCACAAAACTCCCCCCAAATGGCGCAAGTAAACCATGAGTGATCCTTTATGCCTCGATATCCAACTTGAAACGTTTTTCCGCTATTAGTGTAGTTTCCTAAATCAAATTTCTTTTCGAACAGAATAGTATCGGTTTCTTATGCATGAATGTTCTCAATTAAAACTGAAATAACAACAGCCAATACGAAAATTATAGTTAATTTCATGAGCGTATTCATAGCTGTCTCCCTTTCAAATGAAAGTTATATATTTTTGACTTCCTAAGTCAATTTGGGTGATTTGCTTCATCTCGGAATCATGGTCTCGTACCAGCAAAACTATAATACAGTGTATCAATAATTTGTAGCGGCGGCGGATATTCCATAGATCGTATTGCTGTGCATAACCCTGATACATATGTGCACGAACAAGAGTCAAAAAGAAAATCCAGGCTTGAATACATGCCGTTGTTATACAAACCGGAAGAGCCTCTGACAATATTGTTTATGTCAAGGTAGGCATATCCCAAGTAGGTTCTTCCTGCGTAGCTAATCCCAAGAGTCCAAACCGCAGGAGCGGAGAACTCGTCAGTTCTATAGTCAGTAAAGGTCATCTGTACGTTAAATGAATCCGAACCGCGTAATGTTGTAGAATAAGCGTTCAACACATTTGCAGGATCGAAACTTTCTCTGATTCCGACGCAGTCTGGAAATTCCGTCTTTGCATCATCGTTGAGATCGGGGCAACCGGCCAATATTGCTGTGACTAGGACCATGGTGGTTAAATATTTCATACACCCACTCGCCTTTCTTAAGCGCGACAATTATCATTCCATTTACTTTGATATGTAAAACCAAATAGCTTTTCCCAAATATTCACTTTTGATCGATTCCGTATCTTCACGAAGTACCGCCTTTAAATTCTGATTCTTTGTTGTCGTCTTGTCTACAAATGAGCACGATGCAAGTTGGATGATGAGTAACATATAATATGGACCGGAACAGGATCGTTTTCATAGCTACTCCTCTATAGTAATTTGTTGATGAGCAGTTATTTTGGTGTTAAAACCCAAATAATTTAGCATATGTTAGTTGTTTCATTCTAATCTCAATAGAATTTCCATATTTCTTTATTTTGATTAACGATTTTTTAATCCACTTCTGTCTGCCGTTATATTGGATTTTGATATCAGTCCCTGTCTCTATTAAGATCGCACTTGGTTCAAGCCACAGAACTTTGGTTTCTAAAGGATCGATACTTTCTTCATATACAAATTTATGTTTAGATGCGACCGCCCCAATGACCGCCCCAATAGGTGCGAATCCGATACCTAAACCAATTGTGGCAAAACCTCTACCCCCTTCAAAAAAGATATCACATAGGCCGGCAACTGTTGCCCCTGCGAAGAAACCCAGCACTGCTCCAGCAGCCTTATTGTTTCGATACGTAACGGATCTAATTGAGGAATTTTTGTAAGTATTGGTTCTATTATTGTCGTCCATCTTCACAGCAGCCGAGTCTATGCCAAACGTAACTTTTGAGTAATATTCGTTACCGTCTGTCATTAGTATTTTAGCCGATCTGTTCTTGTTAGCGCTGTTCAGAGAGTCAATGGTTGCATTTGGAGTATTGTCATTTAAAAATGATCGAGAAACACAACCTATTTGGGATATAAGGATAACGCAAATTAGTGACTTCATGGGCACCTCATCTTTATAAATCTAGCAAGCAGTTACGATGTCTCGCTTAAAGTTCTGCCTCACGTTACGATCCCAAACAGCCGGACGTTGATCCGAACCCAGACTCATATACTAACATCTAGAATCATGTTATCTTGTTTTCCTTTTGATCCCAACTGCTTGTTGAAAATTACGGAAAGGCGGTTACACTTGTGATATACCTTAGCCACAGATACGCGACCATCTTTAATAATACAACTTGATTCCCAAGACATACCCAGTGTTCCCAAAATATATCATTGGATCTATACTGACGCCTACTCTGTTATTATATCTATCCACTGCTTTTGAACTATGGGAGATACTTGTGATAGTGCCCAGTGCAATTGTCATGATTGCGGCTCCTTTGACAATGTTGCTAATAGTAGAAGGCTTGGCGGGTACATTGATCCAAGATAGAACACGCCCCAAGTTGAATTTTTGATTTTTTTCATAAGTATAAAAACCGGCACCAATCAATCTTAATATTGCATCCGTAGTGATTTCAGATCTGTTATCGTGCGCATAGAACTGACCGACGGATGGCCCAACAACGATCCCTGAAGCAGTATACCATTTCTTGTTTAGGATAATAGCACCCGATGTTATAACTACTGTTGCCCCTAAATCAATCATAACAACGCTCGCCATGTTCTTTGATGAAGAAAATCTAACCGGGTCTTGTGCAAGCAATTCGCCTACGACCAAAAAAAGGATCATGACAGTTCGCATACGTTCTTTTGTCTTTGTTAACAGATAGTTGTCTGACTATTACCAGAATGGTCAAAACACTTCCACGACTTCAAACAAATCAAGTAGTCAATTAAGTCTAATCCCTAACACAGCGAACGGAGTGACCATAAGTTCTATAACTGAGTAGCTTGCCCACATTGATGTTATTGTAGAACAGGACACGGCCGAAAGCGCTTATTGAATCAGATTCCGTAGCTGACCACCAGCTACTACTCATTGCATTTAAGAAATATGTACCGTCGGCGAGACGATAACCGCCCGGCAGCGCTGTGAAGCCGGTCTCGTTAGTTGCTCCTGTGTTGGGACTTGCCCAATGTGCTGTTCCGGCTTCTTTTAGTTTACCGCCCGCAACAGTTGCGCCGCCCAAGTAGGTTGAGAGAACTGTCCATTCGGTATCAGTCGGTAGATGCCAGCCCGGAGGTGAGGCAGTTAGAGCCCTATTCCAAGTGTAAAGTCGGCCTAAGGTGTGATTAGCAGATGAGTCATTATTATTATACCATGAACTGTCTGCCGTACGGAAATCTAGATTTTCTGCCATCCATGTCTGTGTTCCTATGGTGACGGTTTGATATGCCCTGCCATCGCGTGGGTCAGTAAGTATATTACTATCAAAATCCTTATCGGGATCATTTGAGCAGAAAAAATTTAGTGATGAGAATACAGACATCGATAACAAAATTAAGATGTGTTTTGTTTTCATGATTTTTTCCTTAAAAAATTAAACTAAGGTGAATTAGATAGCATGCCTTGATTAGGTCATCAATTTGAACTTAGGTCATCTTCAAAATAGTAGGATGCATCTTTTCCTATTATAGCTCCGACCGTACCTCCAATTACCAGTCCAACAGCTCCAAATATCATTCCATTATCCAAACTTGTATCTGGCCCAATATTAATCTCGTCCTCATTGGGCGGTGTAAAACTGACCATTCCAAAAAGGCCTCCACCAAGCGCTCCAATTAATACGCCAGACAGTAAACCGGCTGAATGGCTTGTAAACGTTACATGATCGATTTCAGATATATGGAGATTTCTTTGTGTAACCCCTTCTTTCCATGACAAGGTATCACCCGTAAGTTTTAGATCATACGCATTAAAGGCTTTGTGGTTTTTATAAACTACAACCGCTTTCTTACCTTGTGCCGATAAGTTGAATTCTTTTATGGTTACTGCCGAGTGTTTTGACTTGACTAAAACAATTTCTTCAATCTGTTCTATATTAACAGAGGCAATTCTATTCTCAGTGGCGCTCCAAGTCATCATTATCTTTAAGACATTTGAGGAATCAATAGCTAAGAGGGTTCCCTCTTTGAGCTGTTTTTCATTGGTGGTATTCAGATATTCTATGCGAATTACAGCGTCTGTTCCGGCATAAAGTTTTGCGACGACGGTTGGCGTAATTTTCTGATTGACATGTGGATCTACTATCCTGTTGGACGATGAACACGCTGCTGTGAATAAAAAAAACAAGCAAGTGTATTTATGCAAATTAAGTCTTTTAATGGTGTAGAGTAAGAAGGCTAAGTTTATTTTCATCTTGATATCTCTATTTTTTGGTTTTGAGAAAAGCTGCCGGTATTTATTTTTTAAAAATTTCTTCATAAAGTTTAGTTGGCAAAGCAAGAATGATTGAATCAGGTGTTCGTCTGACAATCTTCAAATCTGATTTCTTGAGCGAGACTGTCTTATCGCCGACGCGTATTTCGAATCCGCTATCTGTTTCCTGAATAATGTCTGAAAAAATGAATTCCGCAACTTTCCATTCTGTTTTAAATGTCAGGTGAGCAGAATTCTGTTCCGTGTCAGCCATCTTTTGGACGATCAACAATTTCTTTTCATAGGCGAGGTCGTTAAGTTTGTAGTTGACTCCGTCAGATAACACTCCAATGAGACCGCCGATAAGAAATCCAAAAAATCCACCAAAGAATCCACCTAGGGCAGCTTCAGATCCTCGTTGCCCCTTGGGGGCATCGATTTTTGGCCCCGTAAGAAGTGGATCGTTAGGATCATAAAGATAAGAGTCCCCTTTCGGTTTTTCGTAGCGTACGAAAGCAATTACGGCGCCTAATGTCACCCCAATTATAAATCCGCGCCCTGCGCCATTCATGAAGGGAGAATTGTTAAGCATTTTGATATTGGAGATATCTGCCAGTGAAACCTTCTTCCGAGTATCTATCGCGACCGAATCGCCATCAACCTTCAAAGATTTTGTTGAAATTTCCCGTCCATCGTTGAGTGTGATTTGCCAATTGTGATTTTGTGAATAGAGGAAAGGCCCAACATAAAAAAAAACAAAAAAAACACATATCGATTTCATATGTTCTCCTATTTTGTTTCGGTTTACGTCAATGGACTTCACGAGGTGGTATTGGGCTCAACAGTTTGATTCCAAATTAACATCCTTATTTATGAAAAGTTTTTTCATATAACCGAGTTGGCAAAGCCAAAATAATTGAATCGGCTGTTTTTCGCACAATCTTCAAATCTGATTTTTTGAGCAAGACCATCTTACCGTTGATGCGAATTTCAATTGTATTATCAGTTTCGGTGCCGATGTTCGATAAACCTATTTCAATTGCTTTCCATACTTCTTCGTTTTGAGAAGTTAGAACACTAAGCAATTTCAATTTCTCATCTTGTGTCATTTTCGACAAATCGTGAACCTCGGCGCCGCCTTTCGACGCTCCAACAATTCCGCCTCCAATCATTCCCAGAAGCCCTCCAATAAGCGCGCCGGCGACTAGGCTAGGTCCCGGTCCGAAATCCCAGTTTCCAAATCCTTCGGGGTCAGGCTCCGGCTCCTTATAAGTTGACAAACCGACTAATCCGCCGATAACGACTCCCCCGAGAAAACCAATTCCCATACCTTTTCCAGCTTTCGATTTTTTGATTTTGCTAAGATGTGAGATAGATTCAATTGAAGTTTTATGCTCTGTTGTCGTCGTTACGAATACGACAGAATCACCCTCCAGTTGTAGCGATAGCGCTGAAACTTCCAGCCCGTCGTTAAATGTAATTTGCCAATGGTGATTTTGCGAAAGCAGGTCGAGTCCCGAATAAAAAAATAGAGTGAAGAGGATAAATAGCAGCTTCATAGGCCCTCCTTTTTTATGCGAAATTAATTACAACTGTAGGAATTTCAAGACGATTAAAATTCCGCGATCAAATTGTCAAATTACTTTTTTTTGGAAATGAGACTGGAGGAAGCTCCCGAATGGGATACAGAATTGGCCACAACGATATGATATTTCTTTATGGTACGGCAGGAATGCAATGATAATCAAGTTGAATTATTTTCAATTGTGAAAGAATTAGCATTTTTTTTGCTAAATTTTATCTAACCGGTGGTAGGAGAATCCTTATTTCTCAGCAGCATCCGCCGCCGTCGTAGAAATAAGTGGACTTGGGAACGTATTCGCATATCGTAATATGAAACGAGAAAAACAGCGCCAAAGAAAAAGAGCATATAAGCAAGGCATATAAAAATTGATCTTTGTAAAGGAACATTTGTGAAAGCAGCGCCCACTGATAACTGGGTTGGGTAATAAGCAGGTAATAACTGAATTATGATTTTGTTTCTTGCCTCCGATAAGATAAGTGGATTTTGTAGCCAGCCGGCATCTATATTTGCTAGCAGGATAACCGTCAATGTTCCTTCAAGGGCCCCATTGGTCATATAACCCACCAACATTCCATACCCGCCATAAATAAGTCCGTTAAATAACATACCCAAAAGCATCGGCCAAAAATATAGAGGCTGAAAAAAAAACTGTATAGAAAAGCTAATGCACAATACCAACAATACGATAACAAAAAACATTACAGTCAATACAGATGACATTAGTTCTACAGGATTATAACCACAGATTACCAGCCTCCGGTTTACATTTTTGTATTGCTGAACAAGACTCAGAGACACGAAGGAAGATAAAAATCCGATGGTTGCCATCGAAACAAATATCAAGGACACATTTGCCTCTGTCGCTTTAATCATCGTTTTTGTTTCAGCAATGCCGATCTCGAATAAGATATCTTTTGCAGAACCAGTAAGCTGTACAGTAAAAATAAAAAGTGTAGGTGTGCCTACTAAAAGAAGTAAAACTAATTTTTGACGCATCAACATCCTAAAATGCATACTAATGCTTGTAATAAGAAATCTCCCTCTCATTGAAGACCTTCTTTTCTTAAAGTAAAAATATTGTCAAATCTTTCTGGATCATTTAATAAATGTGTAACTAACAGGATGCATTTCCGCTGATCTTTCAATTGATACATCATTTCTCTGAAATGTTGATATGTCGCCATGTCAAAAGCGATATAAGGTTCATCAAGTATCAGAATATCAGGTTCGTGCAGCAATGCTATGGAGAGATTTAGTTTTTGTTGAGTTCCACCGCTCAAATGCTCAGCTCGGTAATACAAGTATTGTCTGAAACCAAGCTGATCCATCAAACTATCCCGCCTCGCTATCCACAGAGGCTTATTCTGTTTGTTCAAACCGTAGGCAGTTGCGAAATAGTTGAAATTTTCTTCTATAGTAAGCATAGAAAAAATGATGGGATTCTGCGGACAATAACCAGCTTTGCCATTTAAAATAACAGTACCTTTATCTGCGCTTAATTCGCCAATAAGGATCTTCAGCAATGTGGATTTACCGACTCCATTTTCGCCAACTACTGCATTGAGTGTGCCTGGGCCGATAGCAAAAGATATGTTATTCAGTATTTCTCTTTTACCGTATGACTTTGATATATTTAAAGCTTTTAGCATGCTGAATAATTCATTTGGTTTAGTCTACTATATTTCTTTCAGCAACTGATTGGGCTCTGGCTCATGAGTCAATCTTGGTCCTTTCCATAATCGTAAATAATTTTTAAAGAATGAGATCCTTCCTTCACCTGATCCGATGAACTGAGGAAGGTGTAACCATGGAATTTTCGGATTTTGATGATGGGCAAGATGTAAATTAAAATTCAAGTATATCAGTCTTAGCCAGATTGGGATCTTTAGGTTATGAGCTCCATTGATTATGTCCCGCGGGCTGAAGGCATGATTTACATAATTCTGGGAAGACCACAAAAAGCCATGCATCGCAAATAACGTGAGCCATGATGTCCACTTGAGATCAAGAACAAAAAAAAGGGCTACCTGGACAATGATAACAAGTATGCTTTCCCATCTTGATTTAGCAACCTTATCTTTCCGGTCGCTCCCTTTCAAAAACCCACCAATTTCTTTATGCGAAGAGAAAAAGCGGGTGTAAATAAGCCCTGGCGCAAACGCGTATAATAGCACAGCAAGCCACATAGAAAAATACCCAATCCCGATCATCATTCCATATAAGGTACCGTATCGTTTAAGTTTTTCCTGGTGTTCATAATACAAATCCCACATTTCTTCATCCGTCCGGTTTTTTTTATGATGCTTTAAATGGCAATGTTTAAAAAAGGTATAGGGTGCAATAAATAAAGTACTGAGCCATCTGCCCATAATATTATTCATAGATTCATTTGGATTTATAATACTATGTTCAGCTTCATGTATAAGTGAGTAAACGGGTACCATTATTACGGCAAACAGAAAACCATACAAGAAAACCCATCCATAATTGTGCACATGAGAGGCTGTCCATAATAGAGCAACGTAGGCACAACTGCACAAAATAGTTATTAGCAAGTTCATTTTTTCTGGTATTTTATATTGATCAGTAACCATGGCTCGAAAGTTTATTCTTTATTAATAGTATAAGCGGCGACTTTCCCATATACAAAAGATCGGTCATTGAATTGGATTTCTTTGCTAAGTGTTTCATCTTTTACTATTGAATAACGCAAATCTTCAGGAACTTCCCGCGGAATCATCAGGTTACGAAAAATGATCCTTGAGTTTTTACGTGCAGTTCGGAATACGGCCGAAAATAAGCGGTGCGTGTCTTTTTTACTCATCAGTTCGCATATATTGGATAATGCAAAACAGTTTATGCTTTCAGCCGACATAGAATCCAGCCAGCCTTGCGCATCCGCCGTAATAATCTTTATCCTGTCAACCCTTGATTTTATTAATTCAAAGTTTTCTCTTTTTAAATAGTCCGGCACTTCATTGTCATTAGTATATTTGCCTAAGAGGTATAGCGACAAAAAATAATTTCCTTTTAAAGGAATATCCCTGAATACTTTTTTTGAGCGGTTATAAAAACTTTCGGCAAATGATGTGCTCCCATCATCAAAATGAAAATAATCAGCTACCAAGCCACGTTTAGCCAACATTCGTTTATTAAATAAGATCTTGAACAGGTAATGAAAGCGTTTCGTATTCCATACTGTGTCAAAATAAGCTTCCTGTTCTTCTCTGGATTTTTCTTTGAATAAACCTATTACTCTTCTTTTTCCTTGCAATACATTAATGAATTTACCTGCCAGACGTATAAACCGCTCATACTTGCCATTCATTAAAAATCCCTTCGTTAAAAGCTCTTGTCCATTCCAGAATAGAAGCGCTTCTTTACTTAAAAAAGGCTTCATCTTTTCGTATAAATTCAGTCTGTTGCCGTGCTCTTTTAACCCAGCAAATCTGATGAAATCATCAAACCCAAGAGATCGTATGGCTGCAATTTTTAATTCCAATAACCAGGATTGAGCTGGGTTAATATCAATACTGTAAATAATTTCAGGATCAGATAATAGAAAGCCAAGCACATTACATCCTCCTGATGTAATTGCCAATATTGCGTCATTGTTTCTTATTTTCAATGCGGCACGGTCGGCTTCGGGGTCTTCCCAATTATGGGTAAACACTAACTTAAATAATTCTATCTGGTCTTTTACTTTTTTCATAAGCATCCGTCCATTGTTACCATAATCCATTTTCATTGTAGAATGGAGCAATATCAATTCCATGTTTTACACTTAAACTATAAATTTCTTCCATATTCTTAACTGTAATATTCCCTTTTCCGGCGGAATAAGTTTCAAATCTATTTTCAAATGCAAGAACCATAGCTTCCACTATGCAGCCATGTATGATATATGGTGCTGCATAGCGATAAATAGTATTTGAATAATCGGGGCTGAATGTATATCCGTGGGTTACTTGGCCCATCCCGCCATGAAATATTTTTAATCCATTATTGTTCTCAATCTTTGATTCTAAATTTTTAGGGTAACCTGCGTCACAGACAAGTACATCTTTTTTACAATCAGTCAGTTTTATTCCTGATGAACTGGCAGCACAAATTATAATGTCTGCTTCAGGAATCTGGTCCTGCACTGAAACAGCATAATTAACGGAGACATTTTCTTTACTTAACTCCTGCGATAGTTTTTCCAACCGCTGATTATTTCTGGCGCACAAAAGAAGTTTTTTTACTTTATTTTTCAAGAAGTGTGAGCACGCCATTCCAATATCCCCGGTAGCGCCGATAATTAAAACAGCGGATCCCTGCAAATTAATTCTCTGTAGGATTGCAGCTTTCTCTACCCCTTTTACAATAAAGGCGGAGGTAAGAGTATTGCCTGTTGTATATTGTGATTCACACCGGGCAAATGAATCAAGATTTCCTTCAAGAACAATTGAAGTGAATCCCCCGAGTGCTACGATCCGTGCACCCATTTTATTTGCCCAGGCCGCTGCATTCATTACTTTACCGATATTCGTTCTGATAAATTGTGTATCTAATTTGTCGGGATCAATAAATGTTTCAATATATACGCCGTTTATTACAGCGCCGGTTTTCGATCGCACCTTTACTCTGAAAAGATCCCTTGGAGGGATAAAAGAAAATATATCTTTAATTTTTTTAGAAGATAATTCACCAATTCGGATACCATTTATAAACGTAGTAATATTCTGCCAATTATCCTGGTGTCCGATCACTGCAAAATCTAAGCTGGTAGACGGGCTATCCATATAATAGATTTTTCTCCTGGTATTCCAATATTGTCCAATGACTGTGCGTAGAGTGCCATTGCATTGCCCCGTAAGCTTATAATGTTAAGCCCTATATGATGCATGGAGCCTTTCATACAGTCTCCGTTGCACACACCACAATGTCCTCGAAGGTCTGTTGTTGCAGTAAATTCTGCGAGGATGGTCATGCAATTTGTATGCAGCTCTTCAAACTTATCCAGGAATACTGAAGGGTTTTTTCCCAATTCTGCGCGTAGTAAATCGGAAGAGTGTTCGAGATGTTCTTTTTCTTCATCAGCAATACTGAGAAAAAGTTTTCCAGCCTCACCCCCCAATGTATTACCTACATCGGTGTACATTGATACCGCAAATGATTCAAGCATTACTTCTTGTATGATAAGACATGCAATAAAATCCTTTTTTTGAGCATAGGACAAAAATTGTTTGCGCACATTACCCCAATACTCACTATTCATATTGATTTTAATTTTCAATTTTGTCTTCTTTGCATAGGCGATAAAATCTTCTGCATGCATCCGCTCACTGTTGGCGTGTTCTACTGCTTCCATTTTTTCATGGGGGTCATCAATTGTTTCTGCCAGGGTTGCAAAATTGGACATTCCGATAAGCTCACCTGTGATAGCCTGGGAGAAAACATCTGAAATGACATTGAATTCTTCAATGCTCATTGCCTCTTTTATTGCTTTTTCCATGATTTAATAATTTTAGTGTTAATGGTCACATTTTGTTTCTCAAACTAAAGAATAATCTTGAAACGGTATTCCTTTTTTTACTTTTCCTATAAGAGTTTTGTTGTCTTTTATGCTCAGCAACATCCCGACAGAATTGAAAGTCACTTTCAACAAACCGGAAAAGCACTTGTTATAAGGGTCTTTTTCATGCAAACCGATCGAAGCAAAAATATAGGATCTTTCATACACGATATTCCTTACATGATTGATCATTAATTTTACGATCTGTTCATCCCTGTTATTCACGGCTAAATACTTTATATAGATCATCCGGACCGGTTCGTTTAATACAGGCATTTTTGAAATACCGGTTACCTGGCTGATAGCATTCATAACTGTGATAAGGAGTTTCATTTTCCATGACAGCCTTGTTACCACATTTTGTTTTACATGCATGGTATCTATTAAACAGACCGCGGCTATGATCTTATTTTTATTCCTGATAGCAAAAATATCGGTACCTTCTAGTTTTTCTTTCGTGATAACACTTCCCAATTCATATTTGCAGTAATGGGCATCAAAAAATTCAATTACTTCATCTGATATGGGTGATAATTCAATTGTATACTGTGGATGCAGGGGCTTTCCTTTTTTTCCAACAAACTGGTGAATTTTAAAGATCCCGATATTTTCAAAATCAGGTATGCCGGGTCTGTTTTTAAAAAACGAAAATGGTTTATTGTTTCCTTTTGAAACATTGAGAAATGCAAGATCGGCTCCTGTCGGTACAACGTAGTTTGCAAGCTCATTACACAACTGTAAACCAATTCCCTTATTTCTGAATGATTCTGCCACCTTAAAATCGCCTACATAGTGAAGGGGAAAAATTTGTTCCCCCACATACACCTGTTGCAGGGAAACACATAGAAAACCGATAATTGTATCACCCTCCAATGCCACAAAAACTTTTGTCTGTCCCCGCATTTTCAGCAGGCTAAAAAAATCCGGTTTGCGGTCAATCCGCAGTGATATTTCTCCTATCATACCGGAAGCTGCAGTTAGCTCAACTAATTGCTGATTATCGTTATTAGTTGCTAATCGGTATTCGATCATTTTTTAATAAAAGTAAATCATTGCTAAGGGTCTGGACTGTAAGGCAACATGACCGCCAACTTGTCTATACAAGTCATTGAACAAACAAGGATGAAAAAACATTGTATGATAATTTTAAAAACCTAATCGACAAATAGCTTACTTTGCTAGACGGGACTGATTGACATGCCCGGAATGGCATCAGAGGTGGTAGACAGAGATATTAATTAATAGATATTTCTATGGTAGGGCTGAAGTGTCTGAAAGTCAAATTATATTATTTGCAGCGTGTGAATGAATTAGCATTCTAATGTGGGTACGTGCTTAGAATCGCCGGCCAGATGTTTTTTTAGATCACCATCGTTCGAGAAGTAAAGAGTTCGATAAAGTACCGTGGAATGTATCGCGGAATTTCATTCCGCGTCTGCCTATAAGAACCCTTATCGCAGTAACTCAGCAGCATCCGCCGCCGTCATAAAAATAAGTCGATTCGGAGACATAGATATCGCTCCGGTGCAGAGATAATAATGCCTTGGCCGTTTTGTCACAAACAGCTAACGGCTGATTATAATTCAGTACATGTCCTTTTCGGTCGTCAAAATATTCTTCATTGCCGAAATAGATCGCCGTTCGTCCGGTGAAAACACACGGCCCGTCCTGCGGCATAGGATCTTTAATCGCGCAAATTTCGACGCTTTCGATGTGAATGATCTCGTCCGTTTCATAATGTCCCGGATCCAGAATACGGTAAGGCCGGCGGGCACGAACCTCGATCGTACCGAAACCGATGTCCGTGATCGTTCGGATATAATCGCTGAGCGTCATGGAACCGCTCAGGCACAGCGCGCGCAGCTTGGCGTCTTCCCGCAGGTTATCCGGGATCGTGTGATCGCACACCGGATCGGACAAAACCAAGCGGCCGTACGGTTTCAGAACGCGGTACATTTCCTGCAAAGCCCGTTTAAGATCATCCATCTTAAAAATATTGAACAGACAATTTTGTGCGGCGACATCCACGCTGTTGGCCACAATCGGCAGGTCAAGCGCACTGCCGCGGCGCAGGTCAATAAATTCCGGCCGAAACCACGAGTTCACCTTAGCCGCATCGTGCAGATTCTCTTTGCACGCGGCGACCATCTCCGGAACAATATCCACACCGATCACGCCCTGGGGCCTGCGGCTGAAATAAGAAAACTGGAGCAGTTCCATGCCGCCGCCGACTCCGACATATAGGATCGTCGGATCGTTCACCAGATCGCGGGGATTAACGGTACTGCCGCAGCCATAATTCATTTCCAGCATTTTCCGCGGAACTTTCAGATCGGGCAACTGCCATACGGGCGTGGTCGTGCAGCAAAGCCCTTGGTTCGGATTCAGCGCGGCATCTTTGTAAACATTGTTCGTTGCATCGAGATAACTCATACGGTTGCTCCTTTAAGGAATAAAATAGATCATAGAACACAGAAGACACAGATCAAACTGATTTAAACGGGTATTTCTTATTTAATTTCCTTCTTTGCGCCCTTTGCGGATAACCTCAGCTCTACTCATTGAGATTCCAGTCGTAGCTTGAATAGGACACCGATGCCGACCGATCAATCCTGACCCGCGAATACTTATTCAGGAAATCAATCAGACTTCCCTTTTTTATAAAATCTTTTTCGAACCAGTCGAAGATTTTTGAGACCTTAATGGCGCGGGAAGCAAACTCGTTTTTAGTATTATCATTGATGAATGCCGTAGCTTGTTCATCAAGCTGTTTATCCAATGGTGAAGCATCGAAGGCTTCATTCCGCAGATTCGGACAAGACCGCGACGCGCACACGATCGCAAAATGAATACGCGGATCGTCGAACTCCTTTCGCAATATCTCGTGCTCAATATGGTTGAGCGTGTAGGGTGTGCCGCCGATATTTATGAATTCGATATCCCAAGGAGACTTAAAAAAACCGCCTATATCTTTAATGCTTTTAACCGGATAGTTCTGAAGAATCAGACTGATCGTAAATGCGTTATACGCGTTGATCCAATACGCTTTGCGTTCATTGCTCGTCCAATCGGCTTTAGGAGAATTATCACTGAGTAACTTGAGATACGAATCTAAAGCAGTTCTGTCTTTTAACATCTCACGGTAATTCACATTTCCTGAAGCCGAGACATTTTTTTGGAGAATGGCATTCCAAGTCTCATGGGAAACCTGACTCACCGATGGCTGAGCAACGATCGTCATAAATCCCGCCAGGGTTAATAGTAGCTTACTAAACATGAACAGCATCCAAGGCTAATTAATGATTAACACAAAATAATAAACAAAAAACGGTTAAGTGATTCGCGCCATCTAAATAGTTAATATTCTTCATAGAAAGTGGACAAGGCTCCAATACACGGTTGCGCTTATAACGGCCGCAACGGGAAGCGTAAGTATCCAGGACAACAAAATAGTACGAATGACTTTTAGATTAGATTCACCGGTTGCTGCTCCAATCCCAAAAAGGGAGCCTACGGATACGTGCGTAGTCGAAACCGGTAGTCCGTGAAAACTTGCGGTGGTAACGAGCAGGGACGTGACCAGATTTGCAGTAAACCCTTGCCCATCGTTCATCGCGGTAATTTTTTTGCTCATCGTCTCGGCAACTTTGCGCGCGTTCAGCCAACCCCCGAGTACGACAGCCAGAGTGATCAATAGGACATTCTGATTCGGGCTTAGCGCGCCCGCGAGCAAAAGGAGGCCGGCCATTTTCGGCGTATCGTTGAGTCCTCTTGCAAAACATACGATACCGGCCGTAACAAAATGCGCTGAGTTTAATAGCGATTGAACGCTGACGCCAATCACAGATCCCACGTATTGTTCTTTGCAAAATTCAGTAGAATTAATATGTACAGTCATCGGCCGCGAAGGGTTATTGATCACGGCTGCCTGGCCGGATGATTGGAGAACGTACTCCGGATTTTCCTCCCCGATGCAGGCGCAGCTGGATTTAGCAATTCCTGTTGATTTTCTCACATGTCGAAATAAGATATAAGTACCGTAACTCAATCCGGCCGCGAGCAGCGGACTTGCGATAAGCGGAAGAATAAAAACATCGCCTAACTTTCCGAAGTTAAATTGATATCCGACTGCAACGACGCCGCATCCCGCCAATGCGCCTACCAGGCCATGCGTGGTCGAAATCGGCATTCCGATCAGCGTAGCAAGCATCACCGTGCCCGCTCCTCCCAATGCGACCGCCGCCGCAAATTCCGGCGTCATCACGACGGCGTCCGGAACTAATCCTTTACCGGAAAAATTTTTAATAAGGATTTCGGCAACGAATAAGGACGCGACCGATCCTAATGCCGTCGTCAGTGTCGCCCAACGAATTGCTTTGCGGTAATCCGTTGTACCGCTGCCAAATAGTGTGGCCACGCCTTTAAAATTATCGTTTGCGCCGTTCGAATAAGCTAAAAAGAAAGCGGCGATCAGAATAAGGTAGAGCATCTGTTTATCCTTCCGCTTTCTTCTTTGAAAGGCGGTTTTGGAACATCGTTTTGGCTTGAACGGGAGGACAAGACTCTGAACCATAAGAACAAAAAACACAGCAGTCGCCGTTTTGAGGTCTCAGTTTAATACCGCAGTTTTCACATGTATAGAAAAACATGCAGGCATCGTCAGGCATGGTTTCTTCCTTTTGATGTTGACAATTCGGACAAGTAATAATGGATTGTGTAACGTTTTCCGCGCTCATTCGTGCGCCTTTGTTTGAGTGTTTATGACCACATACCCAGCCGCGGTAATGACGTCAGTTATATGATTCAAAGATGTTTTTGTTCGGTCAAACTCTACATGAGCTTCATTATTTTTGAATGATGCTTCGGATTTGAGGATCCCATCCAAACGGCGAACTGCATGCAGTACGTTTTCTTCACACCCGGCGCATGTCATCCCTTTAATTGAGATTTTACTTGTAATCACATCCGATGCTTTGACAAATTCTGATCGAGATGTTTGATTTGGTAAGATTACAAAAGAATAATATGGGAAGGTTAGAGCTGCCAACACCAAAAAAGTTATGAGCGTCAGGAATGCTTTTGATTGAGTAAATGACGGTTTTACTTCACAGTCACAATCTTGCCGCTTAACCGGCCTTAATTTTAAATACCAGGCGGCGCCTAACGTGAAACCGGCAAATACAATAAGAAAAGGCCTCAAGGGCTCGATCCACGAAAATGAGGAAGCTATGCCGCCGATTCCCGCAAGTAACGCAATGACCGGAACGATACAGCAAAAAGATGCTGCAGTCGCGCTGATGACGGCGATCCCGGCAATAGACATTAGTTTCTTCATAGTTCGTCCATTCTAAACGATGGAGCCCTGGCAGCTTGATCCTGCGCCGGCTGTGCAGCCATAACAGTGTTGACCGATGATAATATCCCGGGTATTCAGAATATCTGAGTTGAATTCTTTAATATGTCTCGGGCTTCCGTTCGTAAAGGACAGTTCCAGCATCTGATTAAAATCACAGTCAAAAAGTTTTCCATCCCATCCAACGGAAATCGTATTCCGGCACATCACTCCGGCCGCAGCTGCGGGATTAAATGCGTTTACTAATTTCTCCATATAGGCTTCGTATTTGCCGGTTTGAAGCAGATGATCGAGAAACCGGCTGATGGGCATATTCGTAATCGTATACAGATGATTGAAAACAACACCGAACTCATCGTACAAAATGCGTTTGTAATCGGATTCCAATTTTTCCTGATCGGGCGGCAGGGACGGGCCAACCGGGTTATACACCAGATGTAATTCAAGCCTGCTCCCTTCCTGGCCGTATCCTAACTGATTCAGAGTTCTTAACGCTTCAATTGATTTTTGGAAAACACCATCGCCTCTTTGTTTGTCCGTATTTTCAGCGGTATAACAAGGAAGCGACGCAATGACGGTCAGCTTATGTTTAACGAAGAATTCAGGATATTCACTGAATTGCAGATTGGACACAAGGATGGTTAAATTGCTTCTGACAATAATTTTTCGATTGAGTTTTGAAATTTCCTCGACAAACCATCGGAAATTCGGATTCATCTCAGGCGCGCCGCCGGTAAGATCGACCGTGTGAATGGACGGTGTTCTTTTCAAAGCATCGATGCAATGTTCCATGGTTTTCAAGCTCATGATCTCTTTTCGATCAGGCCCGGCATCCACGTGGCAATGCGCGCAGGTTTGATTACACATTTTGCCAAGATTTACCTGGAGAATTTCCAGATTCGCAGGTTTGAGCGGATAAAGTCCGTTTTGTTCCAGACTCTGTTCAAATTTTTTCGTCTGGACTTCTCCGATCGGCCTGTTCTCCAGAATTTGGAGTTGATACAAAACATTGCTGAGTTGATGTCCCTGTGCGTTTAAACTTTTCATTAAGTTTCCTATAGTTCATTAAAGATCAAGTTTATTTACATGCAAACTGATTGGCAGATAGGCCTGTTGTTATGAATTATTACTAACGGAAATAATCTCAGTAATATTCCCACATTTGATCAATTCCGTTTCGAAAAAAAAAACCTCCGGAAATCGTCCGAAGGTTTTTTAACTCACGTTAGAATATGTGTTCTTGTGGAGCTGATCAGGATCGAACTGACGACCTCTTCATTGCGAACGAAGCGCTCTCCCAAACTGAGCTACAGCCCCATGGTTAACGGGCAAATGTATACGATTCGGGTTTTAAAGGCAAATAAATTTTAACGATTAATATACTCCGATCTCAGAACACTATACATAAAATGATCATAACGTTTGCCGCGGATATTGAAATATTCTCGGAGTATACCCTCCTTTTTGAATCCGACTTTCTCCAGTAATTTGTACGATGCGGGATTTTCGACGGAACATTTAGCTTCAACACGGTACAGGTGGGCTTCGCAAAAAGCCTTTTGCAGCATAATTTGCAGCGCTTCAAAACCGTAACCCTGTCCGTGATAGGCTTCAGAAATACTGTAGCCGATCTCGCCAATCTGATGTTCCCATGTTCGAATGCTCAAGGTCATCCAGCCCAGCGGTTCCGAGTCGGATAACCTTTCGATAATCCATTGAAATCGATCACGTGCATAATTCGGTAGATTATTATTGGATGTTTTCTCTATGTCCGATTGTATATGATCCAGGCTTAAATAAACCAAAGGCTGGTGAGCCTGTAACGCGTTTTCGTTACGCCACCGGAAGATCAAGGAGGCATCGGAACTTCCCGGATCGCGTAATCGCACGCGAAAAACCGACGAGAGCTCCTGTAAATTGCTATTTATAATAGGGCTTATCATTCGATGTCGTGTATTTTACTTTTAAAAAACTTAAACACACGACAGAATAATATCAATTACAAAATTGAACTTGTAAAAAATTCTGCTACCAAAAAAAAGGTAAAAAATCTTGACATTCGCGGCTATTTCACATATATTTGTGCCCATTTTAAGAATACGGAAACTACAAGATAAATCGTTTTACAATCCCGTGATGGGAGGAGACTCAAATGGCAAAAGGCAAAGGCAATCGAATCGTAGTAACACTGGAGTGCACCGAGTGTAAGAACAGCGGGCTTCCGGGCGTGTCGCGTTATACGACAGAGAAAAACAAAAAAAATACGACCGACCGGTTGGAAGTTAAAAAATACTGCCGCGTCGAACGTAAGCACACGCTGCATAAAGAAACACGTTAAATTTTAAGCTGAGAAGGAGCCTTCAATGGCAAAGAAACAGACCTTTGTTGATAAAATGACCAAAGTGGAGTCGCATTCTGAGAAAATCAAATGCCCTGCCTGTAAACAAGATAGTTCCGTAACCTATGCAAAATTTGTTGATTCGAAAATCTCCGAAAAAAGCGGCGCTTGGAAATTTCTTGAAAGAAAAGTCAGGCTCTGCGGTAACTGCGGCGCCATTGTCAGCTAAACCATGCTCAATAAAGATTTACTTAAAATCTTAGCCTGTCCTGTTTGCAAACTACCCGTAACAGAAGTTAATCATTCTCTGATCTGCACGAATGCGCTATGCAGAAGACGGTATGACATAAAAGACAATATTCCGGTCATGCTGATCGACGGCTCTGAAGTTATGAGCGAAGCATCCTATCGCGAAGCTCTACAATCCTAATCCACCCTTCAGTTTCACCAGATTCTTCCGAGTACATTTTGCTTGTTTATCTTTGAACGGCATTCTATATTTTCACTACACATATCTTTTTCTGCTGGTCATTCCATCATATTTTAACTTCAGAGGTGTTTGTGAGTTCCGGAATCGTACGTATCATAGTGGCAGTGATCGCCATTCCCTTTTTCATCGCCGCAATAATATTGGGCGGATGGTATTTTTTTATTCTAGTTCTTGCTATAATGTTGCTTGGTTTGTATGAAGCGCTTGACCTGGGCCGAAAAAAAAACACGTTACCCCAGACCATCTCCTCATTTCTATTTTGTGCGGCGGCCGGCTTTGTATTCTATCACGACTTGTTTGATTACTTTTTGCCGCTGTTCATGCTGTTCATCTTAACCGTGATGGCCGTTGAATTGTTCCGAAATCAGGGGTCTGCATTACTTAATATCTCATCAACCGTATTCAGCGTGATATACGTTACATTGATGATAGGAAGTATGGTCCTTTTGAGAAACATCAGCGAACTCGGCGAATATGCAGGCGCGCAACTCGTTTTTTTAGTCTTTGCAGGAATCTGGGCGTGCGACACTTTCGCCTATTACGGCGGGAAATTTTTCGGGAATCGTAAATTCTTTGAACGCGTCAGCCCGAAAAAAACGTGGGAAGGAGCGATCGCCGGATTTTTCGGCGCATTTTTGGGTGTATGGATCGTTAAAATACTATATGAATCATTTGGGATTTCATTTTCTCTGTCGCTGGTTCATACGCTCGTCATTGGTTTTTTTGCCGGAACGCTTGGTCAGATCGGGGACCTTGCCGAGTCGCTGCTGAAACGCGATGCGCAGATCAAAGATTCCAGTTCATTAATACCGGGACACGGCGGAGTTTTAGATCGCTTCGACAGTATGATGTTCGTTGGGCCAATGACGTATGCTTACGTGAGTCTTTTTGTAATATAAAAAAGCAACAGATTGAAACGAACGATTCAAATCTTTTTTTGTGTTTTTTTTGTTTATGCATGCGGTAAACCCGGAGACCCGGCCGTGCCGAGAGGCGGCACCGTTGTTATTGCTCTCTCATCCGATGCCGATATGCTCAATCCCGTTTTGAGCAGCGGTTCTAATACAGGAATTATTTTGCAGTTCTTGTTTCCCGACCTGGCAGAGCATGATTTCGATTCGATCAACGGCGTTGACCGGCTGTTACCGTCACTTGCGAATTCATGGGAATGGATAAATGACGGACGGTCGCTGGTATATCACTTGCGAAATGATGCTTTGTGGAGTGACAGCGTTAGGATCACCTCATACGATATCAAATTCTCCTATCGGCTTTATGGAAATCCGAAAGTTGCGAGCCCCAGACGAAATTATCTAAACTTTCTTGTAAAGAATAGTTCAGGCCAAACTGATTTTGACCGCGCCATCGAAACGCCGAATGATTCGACGGTCATTTTTAACTTCTCAGAGGTCTACCAGAAAAATCAACAACTGCTTCATACACAACTTAATTTTATTCCGAAACATATTTTTGAATGGTTGGATCCGGAAGAGGTGCTAACGTCCCTTCGCAACCTGGAGCCCGTTACCGGAAAGCATTTCAAATTTAATAAATGGGAACGTAAACAGGAAATCGTTTTAGTTAAGAATCCGAATTGGAAAATGCCGCACGAAGCCTATATCGACCGTGTCGTGTTTCGTATCATTCCGGAAATGACAACCAGGATCATAGAATTAAAAACCGGGGCTGTAGATATGGTGGAAGGGTTGACGCCTGAAGATGCAAAAGATATTCAAAAAAATAATCCACAGTTTCGTATCGAAACGCAGCCGTACCGGCGTTTTGAATACGTGGGTTGGAGTAATATTGATGTCGAATTATACAAAACGGGCAAGCATAAGATCATTCGCCCGCATCCGTTATTTGGAAACAAAAAAGTTCGCATCGCCTTGACGATGGCCATTCATCGGGACGAATTGGTAGAAAGTTGGCTCGGACCCTACGGACAGATCAGCACGGGCCCGATATCGCCGGCTTTTCGCTGGGCTTATAACGATACCCTGCAACCGATCCCGTTTGATCCCGCGCGCGCGAAAACGCTGCTCGCCGAAGAGGGCTGGTCGGATCATGACGGCGACGGCGTTTTGGATAAGAACGGCTTTAAGTTTGAATTTACCATGACAACGAATTCCGCCAATCCAAGACGGGAATTTGCCTTGCAGAAAATTCAATCCGATTTGAAAAAGATCGGGATCGTTTGCCGCTCGCAATTATTAGAAAGCAGTGTGTTCAATAGCGGGTTAAGAAACAAAGAGTATGATGCATTTATTACCGGAAACAATGTTAACATGAGCATTGACCTGCAGCCACAATTCGGCTCCGATCTTGAGCGTAACACGTTTAATGCGGCTTCATACAGGAACAGAGAAGTAGACAGCCTGCTCCAAATTACAGCTTCCATACCGGACGTACAGATGGCCGGGCCGGTCTTTAAAGAATTGCAGAGAATTATTTATTACGATCAGCCGGTCACATTCTTATATTGGTACGACAATATTGTCGGAATCAATCAGCGATTACGCGGAACCCATGTAAACATTCTTTCGCCGTATTATCGTTATTACGACTGGTACATCTCGGATTCAGCACGGTAAAAACTATGATAACTTATATTTTTCGCCGGATATTGACTGCAATTCCCCTAATTTTCGGATTGCTCACGATTACTTTTTTTATTGTCCGATTGTCGCCCGGCGATCCAACTTCTATGTTCATTGATCCGAACATTGATCCGCGCGCGGCAGAACAGCTTAAGGAGAATTTCGGGCTCAATGACCCGCTGCCGATACAGTATGGAAAATGGTTAGGCATTCTACCGCCGTTTCAAGGCGTATTGGAAGGAGAATTCGGTATCTCTTTCAGCAAACAACGGCCCGTATTTGAGATCATCTCCGAAGCGCTTGTCAACACCTTGATACTAACCACGTCGGCGCTAATTCTTGATTTGTTGATCGGTATTTCACTCGGTATTGTATCTGCGCTTCGACGCGGAGATAAAGTGGATCATGCAGTTACGCTGGGCAGTTTATTCTTCTATTCCATGCCGCATTTCTGGCTGGCATTGATGCTGATCCTGATTTTTTCATTGGCTCTGGGATGGCTGCCCGCCTCTCAAATGCATTCCGTGAATGCTGAGCAATTATCTCCTTTAGCCTATTTCTGGGATTTCGTAAAGCACATGATCATGCCGGTCTGCGTTCTCGGGATTGCTTCCGCCGCGTCAACGGTGCGGTATACGCGCAGCAGTATGTTGGAAGTAATTCGGCAGGATTACATCCGCACAGCGCGTGCAAAGGGTTTGAGCGAACGAAGCGTCATCTGGAAACACGCGTTTCGTAACGCGATGTTACCATTGATAACGATCATCGGGCTGTCATTTCCATTTCTGCTCAGCGGCGCGGTGATCACGGAAGTTATTTTTGCCTGGCCCGGCATGGGGCGCGTCACTATCGACGCTATTTTTTCGAGAGATTATCCGCTTATCATTGCGAATACTTTTGTAGCAGGAACTATGGTGATCGGAGGAAATTTACTTGCTGACGTTTTGTATGCGGTTGCCGATCCTCGCGTCAGGTTAAAATAGCATGGAACTTTATGCTTTAGGGCGCGTTGTTGTAATCAAAAAGAGAGGGGCATGTACTTGACTTTGTTTGCCTTTTTCTGTAAAATAAAATGGTGTAATTGAAAGGCGACTTATGAAAAACCTCGGTTTCTTTTTTGTCATGATCCTGTCGTTATCTTTGTCGGCACAGGCTCAATTCAGAACTCAAACGGTGAATCGTGTGGATGTAAAAAGCGGCATTACAACTCCCATGCCTGGAACGCTCGCTGAATTTCTAAGTCCTGAGAGATTCTACATGAATCAAAGTTACGGATTGACCTATTATACGGGAGGGAGTCAAAGCGGATCGGTTGGTATGTACACGAATTCACTCAATTTCAGATTGTCCAACCCCTTATTTTTGCGCGTGGATCTCGGCGTCATGCATCAGCCGTTCGGAGGACCGAAAGGCGTCAACGAACAAAATGCGCAATTTCTTCATGGGGCTGAATTGATCTATAAACCGAATAAAAGTTTTCAAATGCAGGTGGGATACAGCACGACGCCTTATTATAACAACGGATATGGTTTTTATCAAAGTCCTTTCGGGAACAGCGGCATGTATGACGCTTCGGCCTTTTCTCGGAAACCATGATTATTTCAATGTAATATAAGAAGTGATCGACTGACCTAACCCCGCGATGACGGGGTTATTTTTTTAAAGGAGAATTCAAGTCATGCTAAGAAAAATAAGACCGGATGAAGAAAATTTATCCGATCCTACATCGCCCGCTAATTCAGAACCTACAGGACGTCAGCCGTTTAAACCTTTGCCGTCGCGCACGGGCACCGATAAATTACTTAACATTTTAATTGGCGGCCTCGGGTTAATTGTGATTGCGCTTGTGATCTCGCTTATTATACGGCTAAATAGTTCGCCCGGCGGATCGGAGGGGCATGATGGGCAGCAAATGGAGGTAACTTCAACGGATGAAGCGGGCAATCAGGTGGAACAAAATGTCCAGGTCAAAAGCAAAACGGTTCGCGTGGAAGTTTTGAACGGCGCCGGCGTTCCCAAATTGGCATCCAGAGCGGCGGATTATCTGCGCGCAAAAGGATTCGACGTAGTCAAAACGGATAATGCGCCGCACGGAAATTTCAAAAAATCCGTCGTTCAAGATCGGATCGGCGATATTGACAAAGCGCGGGCCATCGCAAGTTCGCTCGGCATCGGAGAAGCGGGCGTTTTACAGCAAAAGAATCCGCAGCTTTATCTTGACGTCACGGTTATTCTGGGTCAGGATTACAAGACGCTCAAATTCATGACTTCCGGAAAATAATCCTGATGAAGGTTCGATCGACGGATAATTACAAGAATATTTTTCGTTATGAATTTGATAACGGACTCGTGCTGCTAACGAAGCCCGTCAAAGACCTGCCTATTATCTCATTTCGCGGATGTATCCGCGGCGGCGGCTCACTTGAATCGGACGCTCAAAGCGGTTTAACAAAAATGTTTTGTCTTCTGTTGAAGGCCGGAACCTCTTCCCGTACTGCCGTTACCATCGCGGATGAACTTGATTTCATGGGAACGTCTCTCCAGTTTAGCCCACATTACGACGCCGTTAATTTTTCTTTGTCCTGCTTGAGCAAACATTTTGAAAAGAGTTTGAATTGCACGGCAGATCTTTTGTTTAACTCAACTTTTCCAGATAATGAAATAGAACGGATACGCCGCACGGCCCTCGCCGCACTCAAACGCAAAGCCGATCAACCCTCGCAGGTTGCGTTCGATCAGTTTCAGGATTCGGTTTACGGCAATCATCCGTATCGCCGGTCATTGGACGGGTATGAGCAGAGTCTTCGGTCTTTGACGCAGGATGATATGGTAACATTCCATAAGAGTAACATGACCGCGGACAAGTTGATTTTGACCGCCGTCGGCGATTTTGATTCCGATGATCTCCAGAAATCCGTGACTAACCATTTCGAGGTTCCGGCAGCGATTGCAAAGGCGGATGAATTGCCGCATGTACAGAATCTGAATCTTAAAAAAACTCATATAATCCAGCGTGATATTACGCAGGCTAATATTTGTATGGGAAATATCGCGGTTAGACGAAAGTCAGATGATCACTACGCTTCCTTGCTGATGAATTATATTTTGGGCGGAGGCGGTTTGACTTCGCGTTTGACCCACCGTATTCGTACGCAAAAAGGCCTTGCGTATTCCGTACACTCATCCATGACAAAACGGCTTCTGGGCGGCACGTTTTCTGTCACTATGCAGACCAAAACAGAGAATGCGGGACACGCCGTTCAAACGATTGGGGAAGAAATGCTTCGGATACAAGACGAACCGGTCACGGATCTGGAAATTCAGGATGCAAAAAGTTTTTTTAAAGGGCATTTCCCTTTCAGAATTGAAACGATCGAGAATGAAGCGGCTTATACCGAGATGGCGGAATTTTACGGATTAGGCCTGGATTATCTCGACAGAGAAGCAGAGGCAATGGATATCGTGACCAAAGAGGATATTCAATCGGCGGCGAGAAAGTATTTAAACCCGGAACGTTTTATTCTATCGGTTGCCGGCCACAAAGAAATGTTAGAAAGCCAATTTAAAGAGTAGAAATATGCAGGAAGATGAAGTGATGGGCAAAGCTTACGACGGGCGTCTTTTACGGCGCCTCTTGAAGTTTGCTATCCCATATAAATACATGTTTTTAATTTCGATTCTGCTTTTAATCGTTTCGCAGGCATTTAGCGCATACCGGCCGAAGATCATTCAGAAGGCTATTGACGACGCGATCGTAGCCGGCGATTTTGATAAACTGAATTTATACGCGCTGTATTTTATTGCGCTGCTCATGGGCGAATTTATTCTTCAATACGGCGTGATCTATATAACACAACTAATCGGGCAAAAGATCATTTTCGATTTGAGGATGAAATTGTACAGCCATCTTGAATCTTTGCACTTACAATTTTTTGATCGAAATCCTGTAGGGCGTCTCATTACGCGCGTCACGTCGGATATCGAGTCGCTGAATGAAATGTTTACTTCGGGCCTGGTCTATTTGTTCGGTGATTTGTTCCTGCTGGTGGGAATCATTGTATTCATGTTTACTCTCGACACGAAGCTTACTCTTGTATTGCTCGTTGTCCTTCCTATTATTTTTTACATGTCTATCATTTTTAAAACAAAAGTCAGAGTCAGTTATCGTGAAGTACGCCTAAAGATCTCCGCATTAAATTCATATATTCAGGAAAATATTACGGGCGTTAGTACCGTTCAGATATTTAATCGGGAGAAAAAGAATTTTCAAAGATTTGACGAACTCAACCATAGCCTCACGCAATCCCACGTTGACTCGGTGTTTCATTATGCTTGGTTTTATCCGGCAATTAACTTTGCCGGTTCCATTGCGATCGGACTGTTATTATGGTATGGAGGCGGTGAAGTAGTGCAAAATTATATTTCAATAGGAACGCTGGTAGCCTTCATTGAGTATGCCCGTCTATTTTTCAGGCCGATTCAGGATCTGAGCGATAAATATAATATTCTGCAAACTGCCATGGCATCGTCGGAGCGGGTTTTCAAATTGATCGACACGCCCAGCCAGGTCAAACAAGAGACAAGCCCGATCCCGTTGGGGGAAGTCAAAGGCATGATCGAATTCCGCAACGTCTATTTTACGTATGACAGTAAACGTATAAAATCTGATACGGATACTATTCTCAAAGACGTCAGTTTTAAAGTAGAACCCGGACAGAGTTTTGCGCTGGTTGGAGCCACGGGCGCCGGAAAGAGCACGATCATAAATCTGGTTTCACGTTTCTACGATATCGATCAGGGGCAGATACTGATTGACGGCAAGGATATAAGAAAACTGGATGAACTCGAATTACGGCGAAATATTGCGGTAGTTCTTCAGGATGTGTTCTTATTCTCCGGAAACATCCTTGACAATATTCGTCTCGGGCGCACAGATATTTCGCGTGAGAAGGTCATCGAAGCGGCAAAGATGGTTGGAGCGGATCGGTTCATATCGAAACTTCCGGAGCAATATGATGAGCCCGTCAAAGAGCGCGGCAGCACGTTGTCAGTAGGCCAGCGGCAACTGATTTCACTGGCGCGGGCGCTTGTGATCAATCCAAAAATTTTGGTGCTTGATGAAGCGACCTCAAGCATTGATACCGAAACGGAACAGATTATTCAAGAAGCTATCGCTAAACTAATGATAGGACGAACGTCGGTTATCATAGCGCATCGTTTATCCACCATTCGTCACGTGGACCAGATTATCGTGATGCACAAAGGCCGGATTCGCGAGCAGGGAACCCATGAGGAGTTATTAACCCAAGGCGGAATCTACTATAAATTATACCAGCTTCAGTATAAAGACCAAGAGAGAATCAACCGGTTTCAAAATGTGAACTCTTAATCTTTAGCGGAACAGTTTCAGAAGATTCGATTGGTTTCTCAGGTATATAATGCGGAAGCGAAAAAGAGAATAACGAACCTTTCCCCAAGTCGCTTTCCACATTGAGCCGGCCGTCGTGTTGTTGGATGATTTCCTTTACAAAAGCCAATCCTAATCCTGTTCCTTCAACGTCTTTTACATTCTTGTCGTCTTTTGCCCGGAAAAATTTTTGAAAAAGACGGCTCTGGTTTTCTTTCGAGATACCATAACCTGTGTCCCGAACTTGTACGACCACGGAATTCTTGATGTTATTGATAGAAATAGTAATGACGGAAGATTCAGGGCTGTATTTGACCGCATTGGAAAACAGATTCAGAGCTACTTGTCCGATCAGGTCGGGGTCAACCAAAACGAGAGGCGGCGAATCGACAAAATCCGTGACAACATGAATATGTTTCATAATTGCAAGATGAGAGTTAACGGCAAGCACGTTGGAAATGACCGTTACGATATCTACCGGAATCTTAGTAAGAGACGTCTGGCCGCTTTCGATACGGCTGATATCGAGAAATTTATTGATCAGTTCTGCTAACCTTCCGGATTCGTAGCGAATAATATCTATGTATTCCTTTTTCGTTACCGGCGGTAATTCAGGATCTTTCAATATTTCACTGAAACCGGCAATCG
Source organism: bacterium (assembly GCA_008933615.1). Classification (NCBI taxonomy): domain Bacteria; species bacterium. The sequence continues at coordinate 76,609 of WBUR01000013.1, forward strand.
ATGTGAGCGGCGACCTCAGTTCGTGGGCGACAACATGAACAAGTTCCGTTTTCAGTTTATCGACTTCTTTTTCTTTTGTGATGTTGCGTAATACGATCACGATCGCGATCAGTTCAAAATTATCCATGACTTTTGATGCATGCGCGGCCAGGATTATTTTTGAAGGATTATTTTCAGGGTGAATTTCGATCTCTTCTTTAAAGATATCGTTTGCGGCGCTTTCCTTGGTCTTGGCGGTAAGGAATTTCAGTTCCGGAAAGAAAAACGTAAGCGAACACCCGTGAACGTCTTTTTCTTTAACATTAAACCAATCTTCAATGACGTCATTGAGTAAAAGGATTTCGTCCAACGCGCTGACTACGATAACCCCGTCGGCAATATTTCTGAGAATCGCTTCGGTCTTTATTTTTTCTCGTATGATTTCATTGATATTGATCTGATAAATTCGTTTAAGTTCCAGCGTCATGTAATTAAAAATACGAGAGAGCTGAATTATTTCATCGCTGCTCTGCACGCTAACCTTGTGATCGAAGTTGCCGCGCGCAATTTCCTTGGCGCTCTCAATAAATTGTTTGATAGGATTAGAGATTTCCTGAGCTGTAAATTTGGCTGTGAGATAGGAAATGATCAAAGCAAAACTGACCGGGATCAAAAAAATTAAGAAAAAGTTGTACGATATTTCCGTAAGTTCCAGCCAGCGCATGATTAATTCAATAATACCCAACGTAACAAGCATGACGGGAAATATGATCAGGAAAATTCTGTTAAAGATGCTGAGCGAGCGTATTTTTCTGCGGAATTTTTTGCGTTGATCCGGCATACGATTTCAGGATAATAAAAAAAATACCCCGACGGCGCCGGGGTTTAGGTCATTCTTTGAATATTTTTTCCAGTGCGATGACTAACTCATCCCGTTTTGCCTTTGATATTTCTCTTCCTTTCAGCGGGAAGTTCGGGATTGTTCTGGCAAGTTTTCGTAATTTAACAACGGTGAATGAGTGATAATCGTCTGTAGGTTTGGTTAGCTTTTTCTTTTTGAGTATGGATTCGCCTTTTTCTACCGATTTGAACAGATCCCGCTGAGCCAGCGTAATTAAATCATTTTTTTTTTACTGCCGCTACGGTCTTCGTAGGGCATCGCATCGTCTTCGTATACGATGGATTCGGTCATCGCATCGGGCCTCGGTATGATATGTACTGAGACAATTTGTCCTACGCGCCGGGCGGCCGCTTCACCTGCCGCAACGGACGCCTGAACGGCGCCAACCTCGCCGACCACTTTAATGGTGACCATGGCTCCGTCGGTGATTTCCTTGCCTATTAATCTTACATTAGAGGCTTTGATCATCGCGTCTGCGGCTTCGATTGCTCCAACCAGCCCCAAGGTTTCAACCATGCCTAACGCACGTTCTTCCATAATCGGTTCCTTCTTAAAATTCAGTTAGGCGCCTTTTTTCGGAAGAATCATTTCTACTTCTGGGTGCGGTCTCGGGATGACATGCACGGAAATTAATTCGCCGACTTTTTCCGCAGCCGCTGCGCCTGCATCCGTTGCCGCTTTGACGGCGCCAACATCGCCTCGCACCATGACCGTCACGTATCCGCCGCCGATTTTTTCTTTTCCGATCAGTTCGACTTTGGCGGCCTTTACCATTGCATCCGCCGCTTCGATCGCCCCAACCAGGCCTTTCGTTTCAACCATTCCTAGTGCATCAAGTGCCATTGTCAATCCTCCTAAAGAAAAATTAAGTTATATGTGTCAGGATAAAAAACGTAATTTGGATTAATACGCCGTCCGGATAACGTGAGTTACAAAAAAAGGTTAAGGAAATATCTTATGAAAGTCAATTATATTTTTCTGCCTGCTTCACCTCCGTTTTTTAGGGCATTTAATTTCATTTAAAATCCGTACTTAAGGGGTCTGCTGCCGGAAGGAAATATTATACAAAATTTTCTTGCATTCTGAGGGTGTGTTTATTATATTGGTCGCCCAAAATGCTGATAAGTTTAATATTTTTATAGATAATGCATAAGGAGTAAAAGCGTGAAAATCTCATTCAAAACAGCGATGCCGAAGGCGGAAACGATACAACGTAAATGGTATATCGTCGATGCGGCGGATAAAACCCTTGGACGTTTTGCAACCAAAGTAGCTACTATATTGAACGGTAAGAATAAAGCGTATTACGCTCCGCATGTGGATTGCGGCGACCATGTGATTATTCTTAATGCGTCAAAAATCCGTCTGACGGGCAAGAAAGCGAAAATGAAAGAATACGTTCGCAATACGATGCATCCTGGCGGAAATCGTGTCGAAAAATTTGAAGATTTGATCCGCACCAATCCGGAAAAGATTCTGTACGCGGCTATACATGGCATGTTGCCTAAAAACAAGCTCGGCAGCGTCATGATCAAAAAACTCAAAGTGTATGCGGATGATAAACACCCTCATACTGCCCAGAATCCTGAACCTTTGAAATTTTAAATTTAAATGTATACATCACACGAGGAGATCATATGAGTACTGCCATTACAGCAGTCGGTCGAAGGAAAACAGCCAATGCGCGTGTCATGCTGATTGCCGGTAACGGTAAGATCACCGTGAACCGCAAGGATATCAAGAATTTCTTTCCCCGCGAATCCCATCAATTACATGTTGAAGAGCCGTTAAAAGCGGTCGAAGTTGGCGCAAAATACGATGTGGTCGCCAATGTACGAGGCGGCGGTCAAACCGGACAGGCCGGAGCGATCCGTTTGGGTATTGCGCGCGCGCTGGTGAAAATCGACGAAGAATTGAAAAAAGCCCTGAAGCCGTTAGGCGTCATGAGCCGCGATCCGCGTATGAAAGAACGCCGTAAGTACGGTCTGGCGAAGGCGCGTAAACGTTATCAATTTTCGAAACGTTAATCGTTTATTTTTTGTTTACCTAATACTAATCACACTTTTTGATTTGATTGGGGGTGTACGCTTAAGGCGTATTCCAGTCAAAGAGGAAAAAAGTGGTCGTTTAACCCGTTAAAGGAGTAGAACCATGTCTCAAGAAAAAAACCTGTTTGATCCCAAACAAAAACTGGAAGAACTGCTTACGGCAGGCGTTCATTTCGGCCATCTGACGCGCCGTTGGAATCCGAAAATGAAACCGTTCATTTTTATGGAAAAGAACGGCATTCATATTATGGATCTGAAGAAAACCGTAACGTCGCTTGAGGACGCATGCAAAGCAATCACGAAGATCGTGGCCAACGGTGAAAAAGTTTTGTTTGTTGGAACAAAAAAGCAGGCCAAAGAGATCGTGAAAGCGGAATCCGTTCGCGCCAACGTGTACTACGTGACCGAACGGTGGCTGGGCGGCATGCTTACCAATTTTTCAACTATTCGCAAAAGCATTAAGCACATGAAGAATATTGAGAAAAAGGAAAGCGACGGCACGTTTGAGAAGATCACAAAAAAAGAACGCCTGATGCTGGAACGAGAAAAAATTAAACTGAAAGCGGTCCTTGAAGGGATCGAAGATATGCGTCAATTACCCGGCGCCGTGTTCGTCGTGGACACCAGGAAAGAACATATTGCGGTCAAAGAAGCGAATATTCTCGGCATACCGGTATTTGCAATTGTAGACACCAACTGCGATCCCGATCAGGTGCAGTTTGTAATCCCGGGTAACGACGATGCGGCCAAATCCATTCAGGTGATTACTAAGACGATTGCGGATGCGGTCATTGATGCGAGCCAGCACGTCGTAGCTGTTGCGAAAGACGCTCCGGCCGAAGTAGACGGCGAAAGAGTCAAAGACGAAACGCGTATGAAATATGAAGAAGACGCCCGTTTTGAGAAATTAAAAGCGCAGGCAGAGAAGGATGCGCTGGGCAAAGAAGCTCAATAATTGGCATATTTGCATATAATAATTCGAATAGATAAAGGAGTTTTTGAATGGCTACGGAAATAAGCGCCACAGTGGTGATGCAGCTAAGGGAAAAAACCGGCGCGGGCATGATGGATTGCAAGAAAGCCTTGACGGAAGCGGGCGGCGATCCAGAAAAAGCGATTGAAATATTACGCCAGCGCGGACTGAAAAAAAGCGCGGAGAAGGCATCCCGCGTTGCGAAAGAGGGTATCATCCTTGCCGCAGTTAACAAAGAAAACAGCCTCGGATCGATAATTGAAATAAATTGCGAAACGGATTTTGTTGCAAAAAACGATGATTTCGTGAAATTTGCAAAAAACGTTCTTGATCAGGTTCATCAAACTAAACCGGCCGATTTGGATTCATTTCTCATTGCACCGGCGGCATACGACAAAGGCCGTTCAGTAGCGGATACAGCGGGGGAGTTGACCGGAAAGATCGGCGAGAAGATCGCGATCAAACGCTTTGCATTGTTGGAAACGAAAAGTGGCGTCATTGCGGTTTACATTCATCCGGGAAATAAGCTCGGCGTATTAGTTCAACTGGAAGTAGAAGGCTACAGCCCGACTTTGCAGGAACCAACGCACAGTTTAGCGCATGATATCGCGATGCAGGCTGCCGCTATGAGTCCGACGTGCATCAATCGCACCGAGATCCCTCAGGACGTCATTGAAAAAGAAATGGCGATTCTGCGTGAACAAGGCAAGACCGAAGGCAAGCCGGAAAAAGTGATGGAAAGTATTATCAAAGGACGAATGGAAAAATTTTATCAGGAGGTCTGCCTCAACGAACAGGTTTTCGTCAAAGATTCTTCAAAGACCATTAAGGAATTGGTGGCCGAATTCTCCAAAAAACTCGGCAAACCGGTCGTGATACATAAATTTGAGCGCTTTCGATTAGGCGAATAATTAAAACAGAAACCACGGATTTTAATTCGTGGTTTTTTTATATCCCAACTTTTCATACGAAGGAATATTGACATGCCGATGCCTGCTTTTAAGAGGATATTGCTGAAACTCAGCGGTGAAGCTCTCATGGGAGATCAGACGTACGGGATAGATACGAAGATGCTGATTCAGGTTGCCGAGGAGATCAAGTCCGTAAAAGCATTGGGCGTTGAAATTGCCGTGGTCATCGGCGGCGGCAATATTTTTCGCGGCCTTGCGGCCAGCGCCAAAGGTATGGACCGGGTATCGGCAGACCAAATGGGCATGTTGGCCACCGTGATCAATTCGCTCGCACTGCAGGACGCGCTGGAAAAAGCGGGTTTATTTACGCGGGTACTGAGCGCAATCAAAATGGAACAGATCGCTGAACCTTTCATTCGCCGCCGCGCGATTCGCCATCTCGAAAAAGGACGTATCGTGATCTTTGCCGGCGGAACGGGCAATCCCTATTTCACGACCGACACCGCAGCCTCGTTGCGCGCAATTGAAGTGGAAGCCGACGTCATTTTAAAAGGAACCCGCGTGGATGGCGTCTATGACTCCGATCCGGAAACCAATAAAGAAGCGTTCAAATTCGATTCAATTTCCTACCTCGAAGTGGTCAAAAAAGGACTCAACGTGATGGATGCAACCGCCGTCACGCTGTGTATGGAAAACAAACTTCCGATCATCGTATTTAATCTCAAGACGACAGGCAATCTTAAGCGTATCATTCTCGGTGAAAATGTCGGATCGAGAGTGCAGTAGCTGAAAAATTTTAGACCCGTCAGAGTCAGATTCCGTTTTCTAATAATTTGCTTGAATAAAAACGGTATTCGTTATAGATTTCAGCACAGCAACTAACACTAGAAGGTGATGTATGTACGATCTGAATAAACAATATCATGATACTGAAGAAAAAATGAAAAAATCGCTGGAAGCCGTTCGAGGCGAATTATCCAAAGTACGCAGCGGCCGGGCAACGACGACCTTGTTGGACGGAATCAAAGTGGATTATTACGGAACCCCTACGCCCCTAAATCAGGTGGGCAATGTCTCTGCACCTGAAGCGCGGCTGTTGACAGTGCAGCCTTGGGATAAGAACCTGATCCAGCCGATCGAGAAAGCTATACAGATGGCGGATCTGGGACTGAATCCGGCAAACGACGGCACGATGATACGCATCCCGATCCCGTCATTAAATGAAGAGCGGCGCAAGGAACTCGTCAAACTCACAAAAAAATATGCCGAAGACGGACGAATTGCGATCCGGAATGTCCGGCGCGAAGCAAATGATCATATTAAGAAAGCAGAAAAGAACCATGACATATCGGAAGACGATTCAAAACAGGCGCATGACAAGGTTCAGAAAATGACCGATTCCTACATCAAGAAGATCGATGAAATGGTCGTCATGAAAGAAAAAGAGATCATGGAAGTATAGCCGCCATTTTGTAATGACTATGTAAGGCCCGTAAGGTTAGTAAAACTTTACGGGTCTTTATATTTACGTGATAACGCGCGGCTTGACTTTATGTTCTAAACTTTATAAGTTTGTGCCAGTCCTATTTCTTATCGATACCTATCTCTAACGCATGATAAATCAATTGATATCATCCAGAACCTATCTGAAAAAAATCATACTTCTCAGTCTGTTCGCCTTTCTTATCGTATTATCCATTCTGAGTTATTTTTTTTATAAAGCTTTGCTGATCGTCTCATTGCCCGCATTGATTGGCTGTCTCATCTTTTTTATGTTGGATTATTTGCAGTGGTTTAATAAAAACACGATTTCGGATACTTTATTTTCTCGAAAAACCTCCATAGCCTCGGGTGCTGGAAATCCGCTGGCTAATTATTTTTCAAAAGCAAGAGTTGACGCCGCCGACAAAGGCGAGAGTTCCATGGACATGCTGGACGATACTCAGGCGTCCATATTTTTTAATCAGACTTCCGACGCCATTATTCAATTGATCCATCAGACATTTGCGGCAAACTCGACCTTTTTATACTTATACATTGAAGAAGAAAACGAATTAGTGCTGCAAAGTTTCAGAACGGAAAGTTCCTGTTATTTCGCATCGTCGCGCAATTCTCTCGCAAATTCCGGGACATCGTTGTTCAACAAAGTCATCACCTCTCGCCAAAACGGGTTATTTATCTCGCTGAGTCCGGATGAAAAAAATCTTTTTTACTACAGCCAACCCGAGGACATTCACACTTTGCTCATGGTTCCTTTGCTTAGGCGCGGCACGCTGTTGGGCGTCGTCGGCGTAGATCATAAGAAACCGGAACGCTATTCGGATCATCATGCGACGCTGCTTGAACAATATGGCCACTTACTCATTCAAACGATTCAAAACATAGACGGAGTATATGTAAAAAACAAATTACGCCGCATGTTTCAGTCCCTTAAGGAATATAACGAAATTGTAAAAACCGAGGACAGTGAGGAAGCCATTTTCAGATATTTAAAAGAAGCGCTGATTCATAATATCAAATGGGACGTATCGTTGATATGGATGCGGGCCGGATCGGATGACGAATGGATAGTTACGGATGCAGAGGGCGCAACGCCTTTGACTGCAGGGACAACCATGTCACTTGATCAGCGGCCAGAATGGGTTGCCATTAGTAATCAGAAAAGGGCGTATCGGCCGGATGCGGAGAGCGACGGCCTTAAAAAAACAATGCTCTCCGTTCCGTTTGTCGATCACGGCCATTGTTTTGGCGTGCTTCATTTGGAATCGCAACAGACGGACGCCTGGGATATGTATGAAGTACAGTTCATCGAAAATCTATGTCACAGCGTCAGCCTTTCTTTAGCGCGCGCGCAGCTGGATAAACATCTTTTCTCCGAGATGTCCCACGATCCTCTGACGGGCTTGGATAATCTTCAGGCGTTTAATCGAAAGGTCGGCGCGGAAATTAATCGCGCAAAAAGATTTGGCGTGACATTTTCGATTTTGATTTTTTATATTGATTATGTCAGGAATATATATGAAAATTTTGGTGTGGCGGCCGGAGACTTTGTTATTGAAAAAATCGCAGAGATTTTAAAATCCAGCAAACGTCAGATCGACAGCGCAGCCCGAATCAGCAACGATCAATTCGGGCTGATCGTCTTGGAAAGCAAACGGGACGAAGCCAGGGACTGTGCACACAGAATTCTGAGAAACATAGAGGTTTCGGAAATAGACTTTAACGGCGAATCCATACCTTTGACAGCCGTGATCGGTATTGCAACTTTCGGAGTGGACGGCGAGGATCAAATGCAATTAATGCAGTCTGCGGAAAAAGCCGTTCAGACCGCGCGAAAAATGAAAGAAATACGAATCGGATTTGTTAGCTGAACAGGAGTAAAATTGGTTTTAGGCAAAGTTATTGGAAACGTTTGGGCAACGCGCAAAGATGAAAAACTGACGGGCATTAAGCTGCTCATTGTGCGCAGCGTTGATCTCGATTACAAAGAAAAAGAAACGTTTGTCGTTGCCGCCGACTCGGTTGGCGCCGGAGCCGGAGAAATTGTATTGTATTGTTCAGGCAGTTCCGCCCGACAGACAGAAATTACGCAAGATCGTCCGGTAGATGCGGTGATCATGGCGATCGTGGACAAATTAGAAATTGATATAAAATAGTTTGCAACATAACTGAAGATGAATTTAGCGCGTATAATAGGTACCGTTTGGGCGACCAAAAAACATCCCAGCCTGGAAAGCTGTTCGCTCAAAATAATTCAGCCGCTCACATCGGGAATGGAAAAGATGGGGAGCCCGATCATCGCAACGGATTCGGTCGGAACGGGGCAACCAAACGAACTGGTATATTATGTAACATCAGGAGAAGCGCCCATTCCATTGGATCGTAAGACTCCGACCGATGCAACGATCATAGGCATCGCGGACCGCATTGACCGTTAAGAAAGCAATACCGTATGCCGTCATTATTAGATGATTTAAAAAAGGAATTTGGAAAAGGAGCAGAATTTTTTTCTCAGAAAGTTGTAGAATTTTCAGATGCAGCAAAAGAGCAGGTAGAATTATTAGAGTTAAAAAAGG